>NZ_BAAILO010000258.1:93374-110971 GCF_054589115.1 Cupriavidus sp. 8B
CCGCGCAACGTGCGCTTGCGCCGGTGTCACCTGGAACCTGGATACGTCGTCGACCAGTCCGGCGGCCTGCTGCTGCAGGCTCTCGGCGGCGGCGGCGGCTTGCTCCACCAGCGCAGCGTTCTGCTGCGTCACGCTTTCCATCTGGTTGATGGCGCGGTTGACCTGCTCGATGCCCGAGGATTGCTCCTCGCTGGCCGCGGCGATCTCGCCCATGATGTCGGTCACGCGCTTCACCGCCCCGACGATGTCGTCCATGGTGCGGCCGGCGTTCTCGACCTGCTTGGCGCCATGGGCCACCTGCCCCACCGAGCCATTGATCAACTGGCCGATCTCCTTGGCCGCCGACGAAGACCGCTGGGCCAGGCTGCGCACCTCTGCTGCCACCACGCCAAAGCCACGTCCCTGCTCACCAGCGCGGGCTGCTTCCACGGCCGCGTTGAGCGCCAGGATATTGGTCTGGAAGGCAATCCCTTCGATCACGCCGACGATTTCGGCGACCTTGGCCGACGATTGCGAAATTTGCTGCATGGTCTCGACCACGCCGCGCACAGCGTGCCCGCCCGCCGTTGCCACGCCGGAAGCGCTGACAGCCAGTTCGTTCGCATGGCGTGCGTTAGCAGCGTTCTGCCTGACCGTTGAAGTGAGTTGCTCCATGGAGGCCGCGGTCTGCTCAAGGGAAGCCGCCTGCTCTTCCGTGCGTTGGGACAGGTCGGTATTGCCCTTGGCGATTTCCCGGGTGGCGCCGTCGATCGAGCGCGTCGCGCCCTGGATGCCGTGCACCAGCGTCGCCAGTTGCCCGAAAGCGCGCTCCAGCGCAGCCAGCATCCGGCCCATCTCGTCGTCGCTGCTGGCGTGGACAACATAAGTCAGGTTGCCATGAGCGAGCGCCTGTGCCGCGTCCAGCGCTTGCCGCGCCGGGCGCGTGATCGAGCGCGTGATGCCAATGCCGAGAGCCGCCGCCAGGGCCACCGCGACGGCAGCCAGGCCCAGCAGCAGGTTGCGGGCCATCTCGTAGCTGGCATTCGCCTCCTGCACGGCAGCCAGCGCAACCTTGCGCCCGGTCTCGGCCAGTTCGCTCAGCTTATCGAAATAAGGCGCCTGGGCCGCCGGCAGGGTTGCCACCAGCGCGCTGCGGGCACCATCGAACTCGCCGCCCTGCAACTGGCGCAACACCATGTCGAGCTGGCCGTTATAAGCATTGCGTGCCTCGGTCAGGCGGCGGTACGTCTCCTGGATCTCCGGCTTGGCGGACGCGGAGAGCCACTTCCCCAATTCATCCAGCGTGGAGCCCATGTCCTGGCGCAGCGCGCCAATGCGCTCGGCGTTGCGGCGCAACGCGACCGGGTCCTCGTTCAGCGTGGCATCGCGCACCAGGATGCCGACCCACAGCGCATCCTGCTTGACGCGCTCGATATCCAGCACCTTGATCAGGCGCCCTTCCACCGTCAGGCGCATCGAATCGTTCATGGTGCGCAGGGACATCATGCCCAGCACCGCCACCGCTAGCAGCAGCAGCGCCACCAGCGAAAACGCCACCGTCAGGCGCGCCCCAATGCCAAAGTTTCGCAACCAACGCATCTTCCCGGCTCCTTTTACTCTCATCGCGCGCTTTATCCCCGCCCCGGACAGATTTCCGGAGCGACGCCGCATCGCGGGCTTAACGGCAGGGACAGGGGCAAGCTTGAGGGCTAAGGAACGACTTCTGCAAAGAAGCGCAAAAATGTGGAATGGAAAGGAAATATAGGGGGGAAAAGCCCGGCAATTCGAGCAATTGGCCGAGCGCAACCTGTCGTCTAATGTCACCCATGCACTTCGAAGTGCTGTCACCGACGCTTGTCGCCGATGGCACGCAACGAACAAAGTGGGCACACAAAAAAAAGAAGCCCACGCGCGGGGTGCTCGTAGGCTTTCCAGGACTGCTTAGAGCCGAAAGGCTCACGAGCGAATATAAACCTGCTTACATGAGGTGTAAATCCTATTTCTATCAGGGATATCTCCGATGGTAAAAGTGCTGGCGATGCTACGCAAGTGGCGAATGCCCGGCATGGGATGCACCACAGTAACAGGCCAGGGCCGCCTTGTCGCCCGCAAACCCATGCCAGATGGAGAATGCGGGCGCGGGTGGCGTTGGGACTTGCCACACCAGCGCCTATCCATCCATAGGTCAGCAGTGTGATGCAATGGTTTTATTAGAGGAAAACCTCTACGCGAGGCGCGCCCCCCAACCGTCAAGATTTGTAAAATTTTGTTACCCTCGCCCCTGAAGTACTCCCCTTCTCTTCTGGCGGCGTCGCCCGCCACAGCTTGCGGGGCAGCAGCGGATCCACCGCCCGGACACAAGCCAGGGCTGGCCCCGGTCCATGCCGCCTCGTCCCGCGCCAGCACCGAGAGCGGATGTTTCATCCCTCGCCCAGCCCAGGCCGTGCCACTGCCGGCACCCAGCCGTGCTGTAACACCCCATTTGCCCAGGCCCGGTTATTGGACCGTTGCCAGCCGCCAGAACCCGAGCGGGCTCTTCCGGAGAAGTTGTGAACAAGAAGGAAACCAGGATCGATCGCCCGAGCCGGAAACTGCAGCAACTGCAGTTCTCCACCCACAGCGCAAGTCGCAATCCTGTCGTCGTGCACTTATCGAACGGTATTCGGCTGCACGGTGTGATCATGGCTGCGGACAACTATATGGTGCTGCTGGCAGAGTCTGCGCAGGACCCGCTTCCGCAAATCGTCTACAAGCACTCCATCGCCGTTATCACGCCGGCCCACGCCCCCGAGGGCATGGCCTGCGTGCCCGGGGCGGAGACCTCGCCGGAATTTGTCAGCTTATATACACCGCGTACCCGAAAGCGCCGCTAGACGTTGCCGGCGCCACGCCGCAGGCCCGGACGGGCTCGTTTCACCCCGAATCCGTCACTCAGTTTCAATCCATCGCAAAGATCACTCTAAATCTTTTCCGGCCCCAACCGATAACCCAAACAACGGTGGCACTTCTCGCCCAGCATTGCCTGGCAGCCAACGTTGCGGCAGCAGCCGGATTGCACAACTCACTTGTAAAAGAATAGGAGTCGTACCATGTCGATGGTCATCAATACCAACACGTTGTCCCTGATGACGCAGAACAACCTGAGCTCGTCGCAATCGTCGCTGAACAGCGCGATCCAGCGTCTGTCCTCGGGCCTGCGTATTAACAGCGCCAAGGATGACGCTGCAGGCCAGGCAATTGCCAACCGCTTCACCTCGAACATCAACGGCCTGACCCAAGCTCAACGTAACGCCAACGACGGTATCTCGTTGTCGCAAACGACTGAAGGCGCGCTGACCGAAGTCAACAACAACCTGCAAGCTATCCGTACCCTGGCCGTGCAAGCCGCAACGGGCAGCAACTCGGCAAGCGACCTGAAGTCGATCCAGGACGAAATCACGCAGCGTATGGCTGAAATCGACCGTACGTCGCAACAGACCGATTTCAACGGCGTGAAAGTGCTGTCGTCGACCGCTTCGGCACTGAAGGTGCAAGTTGGCGCGCAAGACGGCCAGACCATCTCGATCGACCTGAAGGAAATCAGCTCGAAGACCCTGGGCATGACCGGCTTCACGGTTGCCAAGAACGCACTGGGCACCAGCGCCGCCATCACCACGGTTGCCGCTGCTACCGGCACCACCCCGGTCGCCGTTGACCTGACCACCGCAGCAACCTCGCTGACCAACGCCACCGGCTCGACCGTCAAGGCCAGCGACCTGTCGCTGAGCAACGTGCTGGACTCCGCCGGCAACGCGACCAACAACTACGTGGTCAAGTACGGCAGCGACTACTACGCAGCTTCGGTCAACAACACGACGGGCAAGGTTCAGCTGAACACGGCCAACGTGAAGGTCGGCGACGCAGCCAACGGCAACACCGGTAACACGGTTGCCGGCCAGCTGGTCAAGGTCGGCGCGGACACGACCGGCAGCGCCGTCGCCTACGTTAGCCAAGGCGGCAACAACTACGCCCTGGACACCACCTCGGGTCCCGCAGCACTGGTCAACAACGGCACCGCAGCCGCCCCGACCGCCGTCACCAACACGACCCAGATCGAACTGAGCACCAGCGGCACCACCACCGCCACCGCCGCCTTCATGGGCGTTGGCAGCACCAACCCGCTGTCCACGATCGACGCCGCTCTGGCAACTGTGGACAAGCTGCGCAGCGCGCTGGGCGCAGTGCAGAACCGCTTCAACTCGGCAATTTCCAACCTGGGTTCGGCTGTCACGAACCTGTCGGCATCGCGCTCGCGCATTCAAGACGCCGACTACGCGACGGAAGTGTCGAACATGTCGCGCGCCCAGATCCTGCAACAAGCAGGTACGGCTGTGCTGGCCCAGGCCAACCAGTCGACCCAAGGCGTGCTGTCGCTGCTGCGTTAATCCCGCAACAGTCGTCACCCTCCTAGTAGTGCCGGGCCTTCGGGCCCGGTACTGCCGGGAATGCTTTCAGAGCGGTCTCCGCTCTGAAAGCGTTTCCACCGGGGCTTTTACGCTCCGACCCAACCGCCGCGGAGACAGACCATGATCAGATCGCCCGAACTGCTATCGCCGATGACCGCCACGCCCCCCGCTACCCCGGCCTCGTCCGCGGATACGGCAAGCGCGCAGGCAGCCGCACGGCAAGCGGGCTCTGCCTCGGCTGAGGGGTCCGCGGCCGGGAAGGCGGAAACGGCCAGCTCCAAGGAGCTGGCCAGCGCGCTCACCGGTCTCAACGAAGCCTTGCGGGCGACACCGGTCGAGGTGCGGTTCAGCATCGACCACGACACCCACCGCTTCGTGACGGTGATGGTGGACAAGGCCACTGGCGAAACCATCCGCCAGTTCCCCTCGAAAGAAGTCCTGCGCATCACCCGGGCCATCGACAAGCTGCAAGGCCTGCTGATTCACCAGACCGCCTGAGCGGCCAACCTTCCCCCCTCGAACAAAGTCATCACAGGTAGCAATCATGAGTTCATCGATTTCGTCGCTTGGCGTTGGTTCCGGACTGGACCTCAGTACCCTGTTGGCCAATCTGCAGACGGGGGAACAGGCAAAGCTCACGCCGATCACAACCCAGCAGACGGCCGCGACCTCCAAGCTGTCGGCCTATGGCGTGCTCCAGGGCGCCGTGGCCTCGTTCCAGACCACGGCCGCCGCGCTCGGCACGGCCAGCCTGTATAACAGCACCACTACCTCGTCGAGCAACACCAGTGTGCTGAGCACCACCGCGGACAAGACCGCCGTGGCCGGCAGCTATGCCGTCAACGTGACGGCCCTGGCACAATCGCAGACGCTGGTGTCCAGCGGGATTACCGACAGCACCGGCCAGTTGCTGGGCAGCGCAAGCATCAAGATCGAATTCGGCACCACCAGCGGCGCAACGTTCACGCCAGGCAGCGGCACGCCCACCTCGATCAATATCAACGGCACGAACAACACGCTGGCTGGCATCCGCGATGCCATCAACGCGGCCAATGCCGGCGTCACCGCCAGCATCGTCAATGACGGCAGCAGCACGCCCTATCACTTGGTGATCACGTCCAACACGTCCGGCGCCGCCTCCAGCATGCGCGTGACGGTCGCCAGCAATGGCGCGGGCGACCCCAGCACCATCAGCGGCCTGCTGTCGTACGACCCGGCAGGCACCAAGGCAATGACGGAAAACGTCAAGGCCACGGACGCCAAGCTCACCATCAATGGCCTGGCGATCACCAGCCCGACCAACACGGTCCAGGGCGCCGCGCAGGGCGTCACGCTGAACCTGGCATCGCTCGGATCCAGCACGGTTGGCGTGACCACCGACACCTCGTCGATGGCCAGCGCCGTGCAGAGCTTTGTCTCCGCCTACAACACGCTGCAGACCACCGCGGCTAACCTGTCCAGCTACGACGCGACCAACAAGACCGCGGGCGTACTGCTTGGCGACAGCACCCTGCGCACGGTCGAGAACCAGTTGCGCTCCGTGATCAACACGCCGCAGACAAGCGGCAGCCTGACCAACCTGACACAGATCGGCATCGGCTTTAACGCCAATGGCACAATGTCGCTGGACAACTCCAAGCTAAATGCCGCGCTGGCCAGCAACAAGGCAGGCGTGGCCCAGCTGTTCAGCGGCACCGACGGCAAGTCGGGCTATGGTAACCAGCTGGCGACCATGGCAGCCGGCTTCTCCAGCGCCACCGGGGCGCTGACCACCGCCACCAACGGCGTCAACTCGCAACTCAAGTCGCTGGCCACGGACTACACCAACATGTCCGCCCAGATCGATGCCACCGTCGCGCAGTATCGTACCCAGTTCCAGCAATTGGACTCAATCATGGCGCAGATGACCTCCACCAAGAACTACCTGACGCAGCAGTTCTCTACAACGACTAGCAAGTAACGCTGAGCGCAGCCAGCCATTCGCTCAAGCCAAATCAAATCCAGGGATCGTCGCCATGTACGCACGCACTGCCGCCAACGCCTATGCCAATGTGGGCGTCCAGACCGGAGCCATGAGTGCTTCTCCGCACCGGCTCATCGTGATGCTGTTCGACGGCGCGCGGGCGGCCATCGCCCGCGCGCGCTTCCATATGGAAGCGGGCAAGATCGCCGACAAGGGCATGGCCATTTCGAAGGCGATCGAGATCATCGACAGCGGCCTGCGCGCCTCGCTGGACCACGGCGCCAGCGCCGAACTGGCGGGCAACCTCGATGCGCTCTATGAGTACATGACCCGCCAGCTCATGCTGGGCAACCTGCATAACGATGACGACCGGCTGTTCGAAGTGGACAAGCTGCTAGCCGACCTGGCCTCGGCGTGGAGCCAGATCGATCCCGCCGCGGAGCAGGAGCCACAGCTGCTGCGGCCCCAGGAAGCCGTCTCGGTAGGGGTATGACATGCTCAAACAAAAAAACCGGCTCATCGCTTGCTATGAAGAACTGCTCGGCCTGTCCGGGCAGATGTGCGAAGCCGCGCGCGCCAGCGACTGGGACACCCTGAGCTCGCTGCAGACCCGTTACGTGGCCCAGGTCAATGTGCTGCGCAATAACGACGACGTGGCCTTGCTGTCGCCCCAGGAACGCCGCTACCGCTACCAGATGCTGGAGAGCATCCTGTCGCAGGATGCCGCCATCCGCAACCTGGTGATGCCCCAGCTCGAACGCCTTGGCCACATGCTCAATCAATCGCGCCGCCGCCAGGAACTGCACCACACCTACGGCGCTGACGCAGCCCTCTGATACGCTGAATGGTCGGCATCAATCTTCCGCCGGACCCTTCGCTCGCACTGCGCGCGGATACGCAAGGCCTGACATCCGCATTGAGCGTGGCCAAGCTGGCCGCGCTGCTGCCCACGGGCACCGTCACCGATACGGTGGGCCCGGCTACCGGCGGCCCCACGGTACAGCAAGGCCGCCCCGGCCAGGTCGCCGGCGGCGGGCTGAACGCTGCTCCCGGCACGGCGCCGGCCTCGGCACGCGAGACCTTCAGCTCGGCGGCACGCGTCATCCTGGATATCCTGGAAGGCACCGAATCCACCCCGCTGCGCGGCTCCGCTCCGCTCCTCCCCACACCACCCGGCAGCGGCCAGGCTACCGCGCTGGCCAGCGCGCTGGCACGGCAGGTCGGGCAAAGCGGCTTGTTCTACGAATCCCATCTGAGCCAACTGCTCAACGGCACGCGCGGGCTGGACAGCCTGCTGCGCGAGCCGCAAGCCATGCTGGGCCGCCCGCCGGGCCCACCTGCTGGCGGCAACCCTAACGCCAACGCCAGCGCCAACACGGGCGGCGGCGCGCCGCAGCCCGTGTTGCAACTGACGTATGAGCCCTCCGCAAGCCCTGCTGCACCGGCGGCACCGGTGGCGCCACAGACGCAGCAGCCAGCAGCCAGCGGTACGGCCATGAACCTCGCAGCCGCGGCCCTAGGCGCGCTCGTCGATGCCGAAGCGGGCCCCGCAGCCCCTGCGGCGCCGCCGCGGGGTTCAGGCGGCAACACAACGCAGCCCGCCGTTGCCACCTCATCGCTGCCGCTCCCGCAAGGCCTCTCGGCCCATCTCGCCCATCAGGCCACGCAGGCTTACCAGGCGGCGTCCGCTGCGCAGGCAGGGCCACAGGCGCAAGCCAGGCATCTGGACATCGATAGCTCCTGGCGCGACGGCGGCACCGCGCCCGAGGCTCGGCACCTCGCGGCGCCGGTTGGCCCGCCGGTCCATCCCGACGCCACCACGCTGGTGCGCCAGCAGCTCGATGCCCTCGCCACCCAGCAGTTCCGCTGGATGGGCGAAGCGTGGCCGGGCACGCCGATGGACTGGCAGATCCGGCGCGAGCCCGATGAAAGCCAGGCGCGCAACCAGGGCGAAGGCCCCGATCTTGCCGCCGGTGTGTGGTCGACGCGGCTGGTGCTGGAATTTCCCAACCTCGGCACCGTGGAGGCGCGCCTGAGCCTGACCGGCAACGGTATCGAAGCTCGCCTGGCCGCGCCGGACTCGGTCAACCGCCTGAACGCGGCACGCGCGCAATTGCAGGATCGGCTGGCCGCCGCCGGCCTTAACCTCACCACGCTGGCGGTGGACGGCATCCTTTCGCCCGGCCGGAGCATCGGATCATGAGCTACCTGGACGATGTGCTCGACGGCAGCCCGCGCGACAGTGCGGTCGCACTTAGCTACGACGAAAGCCGCGACAGCGGCCCGCGCGTGGTCGCCAAGGGCTACGGCGAGGTCGCCGATGCCATCATCGCCCGCGCCCGCGAGAGCGGCGTCTACGTTCACAACTCGCCCGCGCTGGTGACCCTGCTGATGCAGGTCAACCTGGACTCGCACATCCCCCCCCTGCTCTACATGGCCGTGGCGGAGCTGCTCGCCTGGCTGTATCAGCTCGAGCAGGACCAGGCTACCGCCGGCCCCGCATCCGGCACGCAGCACCGCAGCCAGGGCTGACGCCCCCCGCCGCGCCAGGCTCCTGGCATCCACGCGGCGTATTCATCTCACGATTCCCAAGCCCCTCGAATTGGCCTTGTTTTTGGCCTGTATTCCCGTCTCCCCCTGCGTGACGCCCTGTTAAGTTTTAGGGGGCCGAAACAGCCAGGCAATTGCCCTTGCGAAAGCCGCAGTTCATGGCCCGCGGCGGCGGCGCCAGCATCGCCATCAAGCGTACTACCTGTTCCAGCCCGCCAAGACGGGCCTAAACGATGAAACCATTCCAGACTGCTTCCAGGGCGCCGCGTCAAATCGACAAGGCGCGCGAACTCTACAATGCCGGCCAGTACCGCGCCGCGTTCAAGGAGGCCGAACGGGCGGAGCAAATCCATGGCAAGCGGGCCGACGCCAGCTATTGGCAAATGGCCGCCGCGCTGGGCCTGCAGGATACCCAGAAGGCCGGCGAGATCCTGCACGACGCCTTGCAACGATTCCCGGCGGACATCGACCTGATGTCGCTCGGCGGCTTTGTCCTGCTACGCAATGGCAAGCACGAAGATGCCAGGCAGTTGCTGCAGCAATGCGTCGCCAACGCGCCGGGCGCCATCAGCGGATGGGTGCACTATGCCGCCCTGCTGCTGGAACTGCGCGAGCCCGCCGCAGCGAAGGAAGCCGCGCTCAAGGCGCTGGCCATCGATCCGAACGAACCCGTCGCGGCCTGCAACTACGCCATCGCCCTGAAGGAAACCGGCGAAATGGGCGAGGCCATGGCCGCGCTGCGCAAGGCGGTCAGGCTCGCCCCGAAGAATCTCGCTATCCGCGCCAACCTGCTGTTCGCCATGCTGTTCGCCCAGGACACCACGGCACCGGACCTGCTGCGCGAGGCCAGGACCTACGAGCAACTGCTGCTGGCTGGCCAGCGTTTCCCCTATCGCAATCCCGCATCGCGCGAGGACGGCGGCCCGATTCGCCTTGGCATGTTGTCCAATGACCTGCTGCGCCATGCCTGCGCCTACTTCATCCTGCCGCTGCTCGCCAACCTGGATCGTTCGCGGGTGGAAGTGGTCATGTTCTCGCTCAACCCGCTGAACGACCACCTCACCGACAAGATCCGGCTGCATGCCAACCAGTTCGTCGAACTGGCGGGGAAGTCCACCGGCGACATCGTGAACATCATCCGTGGCGAGCAGCTCGATGTGCTGATGGACCTGGGCGGCCATACCGGGACCTCCCCGCTGCCTTACATGGTGCACGGCCTGGCCCCGGTACAGATGACCTGGCTCGGCTATCCCGGCAGCACCGGGCTGAAGGCCATCGACTTCCGTATCACCGACGAGACCTGCGACCCGGCCGGCTTCGAGCCGCATTACTCGGAGACCCTGCTCAGGGCGCCCGGCGTGTTTTGCGCCTATGCCCCGCTGATACACAGCCCGCTGGAAGCCTACGGTCCCAAATACAGGGTCCGGGAAACGCCGGCGCTGCGCAGCGGCACGATTACCTTCGGCTCCTGCAACAACCTCGGCAAGGTGACCGACCAGACCGTGGCCCTGTGGAGCATGGTGCTGGCGCGCTGCCCGAACAGCCGGCTGCTGATCGAGGCGCGCGACCTGGACAACGGCGCCGTCAGCGCCCCGCTGCTGGCTCGCCTGGCCACGGCCGGCATCGACCCGGCCCGCGTTGCCTGCGTGCCCCGGCTGGCATCGAACCAGTACCTGACCTATCACGAGATCGACATCGTGCTCGATACCCTGCCACTCACCGGCGGCACCACCACCTGCGACGCCTTGTGGATGGGCGTGCCGGTGGTCACGCTGGCCGGCTCGGCCTTCCACTCGCGCATGTCGGCCAGCTTCCTGCATGCGGTGGGCCTGGCGGGCCTGGCTTGCCGGGACGAAGCGGAGTATGCCGACGTGGCCGTGCAACTGGCCACCGACATCGAGGGGCTGAACGGCTTGCGCCTGTCGCTGCGGCAGCGCTTCGAGCAAAGCCCCCTGGCCGATGCCGCCGCCTTCTCGCGCTGGATGGAAGCACAGCTCACGGCAGTGGTGGCACCGCGCAGGACGCTTAGCAACACCGAACCCGGGTCGCACGACGGCGTGTATTTCTCCGGCGCATGGCACACCATGGCCGAAATCGTCGTTGCCATTGCCGGCCTGCTCGAAGCCGGCCGTTACGTGGAACTGCGCAGCCTGCTTGAGAATTTCGCCGCCAAGTGGCCGCGGCACTGGATGATTCCATACGTGCTCGCCGAGATCGAGCAGCGTAGCGGCAAGCCCGAAGCCGCGATCGAATACCTGATGGAAAGCGTCGGCCTGCGCACCTATCACCTGCCGCTCTACCGCCTGCTCAGTGCATGGATGGACGCGTGCCAGTACGACAAGGGCGACCTGGCCAACTTCCTGCAGCAGCAGTTCGGCATGAGCCTGGCCCTCCTGGAACTACAGGGCGTGCCAACGGCGCTGGAAGTGCTCGGCATCGAGGTCGCGCAAGCGCAGGAAACCGAGCCCGCACATGCGTGAGACACCTGCGGCCTGCATGCGCCCGGTGGCGCGGCATGCCATCCAAGAGCGCGCACCCATCCCGGGTTTTTCGGCAAATGCCGCCGTGGCCGGTCTTGGCACAGCCGCGCATTGCCGCACTAAGGTAATCCGTCCCCTATGAAGAACGTCGCAGCCAGCTCCAAAGCGGATCGCTACATCAAGAAAGCCGAGACCAGCCATTTCGCCGGCCGCTATCTCGAAGCCATCGAGAATGCGGAAAAGGCCGGGAAGCTGGCCCGTAACCTATACCAGCCCTACTACTGGCGCGCCTTCTCCACCCTGGAGCTGCAGCGCCATGACGAGGCTTACCGCATTATCCAGGAAGGCCTGAAGGCGCATCCCCGCAATGCCGACATGCTGAGCATGTGCGGGCGCATCCTGAACGCGCAAGGCAAGCTGGAAAATGCCCGCATCGTGCTGCGCGACTGCGTGGCCCTGGCGCCTGCCAGCCTGGAAGGCTGGGCGAACTACGCCATCGTGCTGCAGAAGATGGGCTTGCACGCGGACGCCAAGCAGGCATCGCTCGAAGCGCTCAAGATCGCCCCTGACCATCCGGCGATCCTGGCCAACTACGCCAACGACCTGAAGGACACCGGCTTCGCCGAAGAGGCCATCACCGTGCTGCGCAAAGCCGCCGCGATGGCACCGACCAACAAGAGCATCCGCTCGAACCTGTTGTTCCTGCTGCTGTTTGGTGAAAAGACCGGCGCCGCCGACCTGCTGGAGGAGGCCGGCCAGTATGCGCAACTGCTGGCGCGCCAGCGCTTGCCGGAGTTGCCGGTGGCGGCAAAGCCGCAATCCGGACGGATCCGCCTGGGCATCCTGTCCAACGACTTGTTCCGGCACGCCTGCGCGTACTTCCTGATTCCCTTCATCGCCAATCTCGACCGCGCGCGTTTTGAGGTCGTCGCGCTTGGCCTGCATGCCTTCCGCGACAGCGTGACAACCAAGATTTCGCTTTACTGCGATCGCTTCGTGGACCTGGCCAACAAGCCGGAGGCCGAAATCGTTCGCACCGTGCGCGAAGAGAACATCGATGTCCTGATCGACCTCGGCGGCTATACCGGCAGCTCGCCGCTGCACTACATGGTCTACGGCCTGGCACCGGTGCAGATGACGTGGCTCGGTTATCCGGGCAGCACGGGCATGCCAGCCATCCACCACCGCATCACCGACTGGGTAGGCGATCCGGCCGGGTCGGAGGCACACTACACCGAGAACCTGCTGCGCGCACCGGGCGGGGTCTTCGCGGTCTATCACCCCATGGTGAACAGCCCGCTGAGGGTCTACCAGAGCGAGTACCAGGTGCGGGAAACGCCCGCGCTGCGCAATGGCTATATCACCTTTGGCTCCTGCAACAACCTGGGCAAGCTCACCGACCGGACCCTGCGCCTGTGGAGCGCGGTGCTGGCGCGCTGCCCCGGCAGCAGGCTGCTGGTGGAAGCCGCGGGGCTGGATCGCGACACGGTCCGAGAGCCGCTGCTTGCGCGCATGGAGCAAGCCGGCATCGATACGCAACGCGTGACCTGCATCCCCCGAGAAGGCAAGAACCAGTACCTCACCTACCACGATATCGATATCGCGCTGGACACCTCGCCGGTGACCGGCGGCACCACCACCTGCGACACGCTCTGGATGGGGGTGCCGGTGGTCTCGCTGGCAGGCCCGGCATTCCACACCCGGGTGTCGGCGCCCTTCCTGCATGCGGTGGGGCTGGACGGCCTGGCCTGCGAGACCGAACAGGACTACGTGGCCATGGCCACGCAACTGGCGGCGGATGTCGAGCAGCTCAATGGCCTGCGCCTCACGATGCGGCATCGCATGGAGAAGAGCGCGATCCTCGATGTGGCAGGCTTTGCGCGCTGGTTCGAAGAGCAGGCCCTGCAATACGCCAGCCAGCACCGCGACGTGAGCCACCTCGCCCCGCGCACCCAGGACGGCGTGTTCTGTGCCGGCGCCTGGCATTCCATGGAAGAGCTGGTGCTGACCATTGGGCTGCTGCTGGATCAAGAACGGCACATCGAGCTGCGCAGCCTGCTGGAGAACATGTCGGCCAAGTGGAGCAAGCACTGGCTGATCGCATTTGCGCTGGGCGAGATCGACCAGCAGCTCGGCAACCCGGAGCGTGCCCTGGAGCTACTGATGGAAGCCATCAACCTGCGCCCCTACCACGTGCCGCTCTATCGCCTGCTCAGCGTACGGATGGACGAAGGCGGACACGACAAGAATCCCCTGGCCGACATACTGCAACAGCAGTTCGGCCTCGAGCTCGCCCTGATCGAAAGCCAGGGCAAACCGTCGACCCACGAAATCCTGGGCATCCAGGTGCTGGAGGAAGCAGCATGAAAGCCGTCATCCTGGCGGGCGGGCTGGGTACCCGCATATCCGAAGAGTCGCACCTGCGTCCCAAGCCCATGATCGAAGTCGGCGGCAAGCCGATCCTGTGGCACATCATGAAGATGTACGCCTCGCACGGCATCAATGACTTCGTCATCTGCCTGGGCTACAAGGGCTACGTCATCAAGGAATACTTCGCCAACTACTTCCTGCATATGTCGGACGTGACGTTCGACATGTCGGAAAACCGCATGGACGTGCACTGCCGCAAGGCCGAGCCGTGGCGCGTGACGCTGGTGGATACCGGCGAGGAATCGCAGACCGGCGGCCGCCTGCGGCGCGTGCGCGAATACCTCACGCCTGGCGAGCCGTTCTGCTTTACCTATGGCGACGGCGTGTCCGACATCGATCTCACCGCCGAGATCGCCTTTCACCGCGACCACGGCCGCTGGGCCACGGTGGCGGCGGTGCAGCCGCCGGGACGCTACGGCGCGCTCGAGCGTACCAACGAAGGCATGGTGGCCGGCTTCGCGGAAAAGCCGCGCGGCGATGGCGCGTGGATCAATGGCGGCTTCTTCGTGCTGCAGCCCGAAGTGATCGACCTGATCGCCGACGACAAGACCAGCTGGGAGCAAGCCCCCATGGAAGAGCTCGCCACGCGCGGGCACCTGCTGGCGTTCGAGCACCAGGGCTTCTGGCAGCCGATGGACACCCTGCGCGAGAAGAACATGCTGGAGCAGTTGTGGCAATCCGGCGCGGCACCCTGGAAGACATGGTGACCCGTATGCGCGACGGCTACACCGGCCGCCCGGTCTTCGTGACCGGCCACACCGGCTTCAAGGGCGCATGGCTCGCGCTATGGCTGGCGCGCCTCGGCGCGCGGGTGGCAGGCTATGCGCTGGCGCCAGAGTCGCCGGCCGGCCTGTTCACCGCGGCCGGCGTCGAGAGCACCCTGCACGCCCACCACCTGGCTGACATCCGCGATGCGAGCGCGCTGGCCGCTGCCATGCAGGCGGCGCAGCCAGAGATCGTCTTCCACCTGGCGGCGCAGCCGCTGGTCGGGGCCGGCTATCGCGACCCGGTGGCCAACTGGGCCACCAACGTCATGGGCACGGTCAACCTGCTCGAGGCGGTGCGCCACTGCCCTTCGGTACGTGCCGTGGTGGTCATCACCACCGACAAGTGCTACGACAACAAGGAATGGTTCTGGGGCTACCGCGAGACCGATCCGCTCGGCGGGCATGACCCATACAGCGCCAGCAAGGCCGCGGCCGAGCTGGTTGCCGCCAGCTATCGCAATGCCTTCCTGGCCGCGCGCGGCGTGCTGGTCGCCACGGCACGCGCCGGCAATGTGATCGGCGGCGGCGACTGGTCCGACAATCGCCTGGTTCCCGACGCCGCACGCGCGGCCGCCACCGGCGGGGTGCTGGAGATCCGCAACCCGCAGGCCACGCGGCCCTGGCAGCATGTGCTGGAAGCCCTGCACGGCTACCTGCTGCTCGGCGCGCGCCTGATGGCCGGGGAGCAAGATCTTGCGCGCGCCTTCAACTTCGGCCCGCAAGCCGCCGACAACCTCGCCGTGGGCGCGGTGCTGGCGCGCCTGCAGCAACACTGGCCCGAACTGCGCTGGGAACATCGCCCGGATCCCGCTGGCGCCGCCCCGCACGAAGCCCGCAACCTTCACCTGGACTCCGCCCTGGCAAGAGGACTGCTTGGCTGGGAGCCGCGCTGGCCGCTCGACCAGGCCCTTGCCGCCACCGCCCACTGGTATCGCGCCGTGCATGAAGCTCCGGCCCAGGCGCGGTCCGTCACCGAACGACAAATCGAGCAATTCTGCGTATGACAGACGCTGCCCACGCCTCCCCTGCCACCCACTCCAGCCACGCCGCCATCGACCCGGCCTGCCGTTCCTGCGGCCAGCCGCTCGCGCAGACCGTGGTCGACCTTGGCCTGTCGCCAGTCTCCAACGCGTTCATCAAGGCGGACGACCTGGCCCTGGCGGAAACCTTCTACCCGTTGCACGCGATGGTGTGCCAGCACTGCTGGCTCGTACAGCTGCGCGACGCCACGCCGGCGGAAACGCATTTCCATGACGACTACGTCTACTTCTCGTCGTACTCGTCGTCGTGGCTCGAGCACGCCCAGCGCTATGTCAGCACCATGACCCACCGCTTCGGGCTTGGCGCCGACAGCCGCGTGATGGAGCTGGCCAGCAACGACGGCTACCTGCTGCAGTACTTCGTGCAAGCCGGCATTCCCTGCCTGGGCGTGGAGCCCACCGCCAACACCGCCGCCGCCGCGCGCGCCAAGGGCGTGGACAGCCGCGAGCTGTTCTTCGGCCGCGACACCGCGCGCGGGTTGCGCCAGCAAGGCTGGGAAGTGGACCTGCTGCTGGGCAACAACGTGCTGGCGCACGTGCCGGACATCAACGACTTCGTCGGCGGCATGCCGCTGGTGCTTAAAGCCCAAGGCGTGATCACGCTGGAGTTTCCCCACCTGCTGCGCCTGATCGAGCAGAACCAGTTCGACACGCTCTATCACGAGCACTACTCCTACCTGTCGCTGTCCGCGCTGGAACCGGTGTTCGCCCGGGCCGGCCTGCGCGTGTTCGATATCGAGCACCTGCCCACCCATGGCGGCAGCCTGCGCGTGTTTGCCTGCCATGCGGACGCCAACCATGCGACCCGCCCCTCGGTGGCGGCCACGCTGGAAGAAGAACGCTTGGCCGGGCTGCGTTCGGCCGCGCTGTATGCCGGCTTTGCCGAGCGTGTGCGCAAGGCCAAGCGCGACCTGCTCGCCTTCCTGATCGAAGCGCGCAATGCCGGCAAGCGCATCGCGGCCTATGGCGCCGCGGCCAAGGGCAATACGCTGCTCAACTACTGCGGCGCCGGCACGGACTTCATCGACTACGTGGTCGACCGCAATCCCACCAAGCAAGGCCGCCTGCTGCCCGGCACGCGCATCCCGGTGGTCGCACCGGAGCAGGTCTTCAGCGACAAGCCCGACTACCTGCTGATCCTGCCCTGGAACATCAAGGACGAAGTCATCGCGCAGATGGCCGGCATCCGCGAATGGGGCGGCCGCTTCGTGGTGGCGATTCCGGAAACCGCGGTGCTGCCATGATTTTCACGCCAACCCCCATCGAAGGCGCATGGCTTGTGGACCCGGAGCCACTGGCGGACGAACGCGGCTTCTTTGCGCGCACGGCTTGCGTGGACGCGTTCGCGGACCACGGGCTGAACGGACGCTTCGTGCAGCAGAGCGTCTCGCGCAATACCCGGGCCGGCATCCTGCGTGGCATGCATCTCCAGTACGAGCCAGCCGGCGAGGACAAGCTGGTGCGCGTCACCACCGGCGCCATCTTCGATGCGATCCTGGACCTGCGCCCTTACTCGCCAAGCTACCGCCAATGGTTTTCGGTGGAGCTGACGGCGCAGAACCAGCGCGCGCTGTATATCCCCAGGGGCGTGGCGCACGGCTTCCAGACACTGACTGATCTGTCGGAAGTCTTCTACCAGATGACCGTGCCCTTCGCGCCCGCCCACAGCGGCGGTGTGCGCTGGGACGATCCCGAGATCGGCATCGCCTGGCCGCCTTGCGAGAACCGGCTGATCTCGGCCAAGGACCTGGCGCTGCCGCCGCTCGCGGCAGTCAGCGCCTACTGAGTCTCGCATCACCCGAATTACCGAATCATCAAATCCAACCGGTCAGCGAAGCCGACCAACAAGCCAAACTGCGGAGCCATTCCATGAGTACCGATCAATTGCAGAAACTTTCCAAAGCCCTGCGCGAAGTTGGCACCAGCGCGGCCGCGGGGGGGGG
>NZ_BAAILO010000258.1:111135-151795 GCF_054589115.1 Cupriavidus sp. 8B
GCCATGTACGACGACGAATCGCGCCTGCGCAAGACGCTGGCCGATGGCACGGTGTTCGAGTTCCTCTACCGCACCAAGATCGCCCGCGATTTCCTGATGAGCACGCCGGCGCAGCCGGACCACGTGTGGGAGCCGCAAACCACCAAGCTGCTGGTCAAGCTGTGCCAAAACGGCGGCAACGCGGTGATCGGCGGCGCTTACTTCGGCGACCAGGTGATCCTGATGGCCAAGCAACTGGCGGCCGCCGGCGGCGCCTGCCATGCGTTCGAGCCCAATGCCGACCAGCTCGGCATGCTGCGCAACAACGCGCAGCTCAACAACGTGGAGAATATCCACAGCTGGCGCCTGGGCCTGTGGTCGGACAGCAGCACCCAGCTGCGCCTGGTCGGCAACGACTCCTTCGCCCACGCCGAGCGCGCCGACGGCGCTGCCGGCGACGACAGCTTCGCCACCATCACCATCGACGACTACTGCGCCCAGCAAAAGCTCGATAAGCTCAGCCTGATCATGCTGGACATCGAAGGCGCCGAGCTGGACGTGTTCAAGGGTGCGCGCGAACAACTGTCGCGCCCGGCGCCCGACGCCCCGAACATCGTGTTCGAGGTGCACCGCCACTACGTGGACTGGAGCAATGGCCTGGAGAACGCCGAGATCATCCAGCTGCTCCAGGGCTTCGGCTACAACGTGTTCGCGGTGCGCGACTTCAACTCCAACGTGGACATGGCCGGCCGCCCGATCGAGCTGATCCCGGTCGACGAGGTCTACCTGGAAGGCCCGGCGCATGGCTTCAACATGGTCGCCGTCAAGGACCCCTCCCTGCTGCAGGGCGCGGACTTCTCCGTGTGCCATGGCGTCAGTCCCAAGCTGCTGTGGCACCGTGACCCGGCGCTGCATCACCCGCTGTCGTGAGTCCCGCCATGCCCGGCTCCGTACCATGTACCGTGATCGGCGGCGCCGGCTTTGTCGGCCAGCGCCTGGTCCAGGCGCTACGCCAGGCCGGGCATGAAGTCTATGTGCCCGGCCGGGACGACCCCGGCCTGCTGGCGCGCGACCTCGGCCGCGTGTTCTATTGCGCCGGCCTGACCGCCGACTTTGCCGCACGCCCCTTCGATACGGTCGAAGCCCATGTCGGCTTGCTGGCCCGGCTGCTGCAGGCGGGCCGCTGGGACCACCTGGTCTATCTTTCGTCCACCCGACTGTACGACAGCTCCGCGCTGCCGGTGGGCGACGAGGCCGGCGCGCTCACGCTGCAGCCAGCCAACCCGCGGCATCTCTACGACCTCTCCAAGGCGCTCGGCGAAAACCTGTGCCTCACGCTCGCGCCCGGGCGCTCGGCCGTGGCGCGGCTGTCCTGCGTCTTCGACTGGTCCCCGGGTTCGCCCGGCTTCCTGTCCGAATGGCTGCAGCGCGCAGCGACAGAGCGCGCGTTCAAGCTGGACAGCGACGCCGCTTTCGTGCGTGACTACATCCACCTCGACGACGTGGTGCAAGCACTGTCCACCATGTCGGCACTGGGCGAGCGCGGGATCTTCAATGTGGCCAGCGGCGCCAACGTATCCAATGGCGAACTGGCCAACGCATTCAACCGCGCGGGCTGGGCAGTGGAGCTAGCCAGGTCCACCCAACCGCAGCCGGCCGCCGTGTGCAGCACCGCGCGCCTGCGCGCGCTGGGCGTAGCGCCAAGGGACGTGCGCGACGTATTGGCCGCATACCTGGAAGGAACAAGAACGTGGAACTGATCGACCAGACCCCGGAAAGCCTGGCAGCCTACACCTGCGCCCAGGTCGCAGCGCTGGTGCCGGACGGCAAGGCAGAGACCTTGCTGCCGCTGATCAAGCGCAACCAGGCGGAAGCACTGGCCCGGGTGGAACGCTGCATCAACGCCGTACGCATGTGGCACCCCGGGCGCTTCAACTACCTGCACTCCAGCCAGTACTGCCAGTACCTCTACTACCTGGCCAACACCATCTGGCGCAACGAGGCCGACGCCAAGGCCGGCACGCGGCTGTTCCTGCTGAACAAGGCGCTCAACGGCATCGACCTCTTCTACGAGATCGAAATGCCGGAAGTGTTCTTCATCGGGCATTCGGTCGGCATCGTGCTGGCAAAGGCCACCTACGGCAACTACCTCGTGCTGTACCAGAACTCCACGGTAGGCAAGAACCACGGCGCCGCCCCGGTGATCGGCGACGGCGTGGTGATGTACCCCAATACCGCCATCATCGGCCGCAGCAATGTGGGCAATGGCTCGGTGATCGCGCAGGGCGTCAGCGTGATCAACAGGGATACGCCGGGAGACTGCCTGGTGTATGCGGGAAATGCTGGGGACCTGGTTTGCAAGCCAGCGCGCGAACCGGCGGCAGAAGAGTATTTCCGGCTGTAAGCCCCAGGGGGCCTGCTGGCCCGTGCCGTAAGGATCGGAATCGGTAACGAAGGCATCGCGGCATGGCAAGCGCCCGCCCTCTCCCCCGGCCCCTCTCCCACAAGTGGGAGAGGGGAGCCAACCAGCGGGAAGCGAACGGATTCGCAAGCAACAGCGCAACCGCCAAATCCAGGTTCGGTGTAGCCGTGTGACCCGCCCCCAGGCGGGGAACACCCCAGCGCGATGCGAAGCGAGCCGTCAAGGTTCACCTAGGCCGTATGGGGCGAGGGGGTGTCGCCCCATCCGGCGCGCCTTTTTTGCCTACTTTTTTGGCAAGACAAAAAAGTAGGCCGCCGCCCCGCAGGGGTGGTGAAACTGCAGTTGACTTTGACGTTAAGCAGTTGCAGCTGCCCTTGCCCCCAAGCATCCACAAGCAACCACAAGCAACCACAAGCAATACCCAACCACCTCAAACCGTCATGCTCATCATCTCCTGATAAGCCGCCGTCAACCGATTCCTAACCTGCACCCCAGTCTGAAACGAAACATTAGCCTTCTGCATATCGATCATCACGTCATTAAGCGACACCCCCGGCTTGCCAAGCTCAAACGCCTCAGCCTGTCCATAAGCCTTCTCCTGCACGCTGCTGATCCGCGCCAGCGAACGCTGGAGTTCACCGGCAAAACCGCCGGAGGAAACAGCCGAAGCCTGGCTTTCCTGCCCGGTGGCGCTCTGAGCCAGCCCGCGCAGTTGCTGCAACATGCCGTCGATAGAAGAGATGGTAGTCATGGCGATCCGCTTGGAACCCGCCCCGCCCCTGGCCAGCCAAAGCCTGCCCCGGGGGAAGCCGGTTCGAGAATGAGTCATTGAAGGGTTGCGCCGGGCACCCGCCCGGGCCGCTGCCGGCAAACCTTGCGCCATGCGCCGCCAATGCCACAAATACCGCATCCGCGCGCGCCGCCTGTGCCAGCCCCCGAAGCGTACCTGCGGCCCCGCCCGGGCCATTGCGGGAATTCGGGTGGAAAACGAGGCCTATTCGCCGGATTGTCGGCACCCGGCTTGGATGATGATCGATACCGTGCCGAATCTGGGGTGCCGCTCTCCTTTGCGCGCCCGGTCCGGACCGGAATCTCATCAACTATCGCGGGGAGTACGCGTGTTTTGTCAGCAGCGTGATCTTAGCCATGCCGAAGCCAGGGTTAGCCAGGCCAGCCGGGGTGGACAGGGCAGCCAGAGCGGCGCCCGCCATCCGGCCCAGCCGATCCTGACCCATGCCGGCCCGGCCATGACGGGGGCGCGCGCATGAACGCCGTGGCAGCCCTGTCGAACAAGTCCGAGCTGTTCGAGCGTATCAAGTCCAATCCGCGCCTGCCCCTGATGCTGGGCGGCGCGGCCCTCACCGCGGCCATCGCGGTGGGTGTGCTTTGGTCGCGTGCGCCGGACTACAAGGTGCTCTACAGCAATCTGTCCGAGCGCGACGGCGGTGCCGTCATCGCCTCCCTGCAGCAGATGAACGTGCCGTACAAGTTCGCCGAAGGCGGCGGTGCGGTGATGGTGCCCTCCGAGAAGGTCCATGAGACCCGGCTGCGCCTGGCTTCGCAAGGCCTGCCCAAGAGCGGCACCACGGGCATGGAGCTGATGGATACGCAGAAGTTCGGCATCAGCCAGTTTGCCGAGCAGGTCAACTACCAGCGCGGCCTGGAAGGCGAGCTGGCCCGCTCGATCGAATCGATCGCCGCGGTGCAGTCGGCGCGCGTGCACCTGGCCATTCCCAAGCCGACGCTGTTCGTGCGCGAACGCCAGAAGCCAACCGCCTCGATCGTGCTGCAGCTCTACCCGGGCCGCGCCATCGACGACGGCCAGGTTGCCGCCATCGGCCACCTGGTTTCGTCCAGCGTGCCGGAACTCACGCCCAAGGCCATCTCCATCGTCGACCAGCACGGCAACCTGCTGTCTGGCAGCGGCACCAATGAGCGCATGCTCGACGCCGGCCAGATCAAGTACGTGCAAGCGCTGGAGCGCAACTACGCGCAGCGCGTGGAGGCCATCCTAGCGCCGATCCTCGGCCAGGACAATGTGAAAGCACAGGTCACCGCCGACGTGGATTTCTCCATCGTCGAGCACACGGACGAGTCCTACAAGCCGAACCAGGACCCGACCCGTGCCGCCATTCGCAGCCAGCAATCGAGCGAGTCGAGCCAGCAAGGCGCGGCCCCGGTTGGCGGCGTGCCTGGCGCGCTGTCCAACCAGCCGCCCGCACCGGCCGCCGCCCCGATCGCCACGGCCCAGCCGCCGCGCCCGGGCCAGCCGAACCAGCCGGGGCAGCAGCCCGGCCAGCAAGGCCAGGCCCAGGGCGGCGCCACCGCCACGGCCCAGTCCGGCCCGAGCAGCAGCCGCCACGACTCCACCACCAACTACGAGCTCGACCGTACCGTGCGCCATGTGCAGCAGGCACCGGGCGGCGTGAAGCGCCTGTCGGTGGCCGTGGTGGTCAACTACCGCCAAAAGGCGGGTGCCAACGGCAAGATGGTGTCGGAAGCCCTGCCCGCCGCGCAGCTCGCCCAGATCGAGAACCTGACCAAGGAAGCCATGGGCTTCTCGGCCGACCGGGGCGACTCGCTCAATGTGGTCAACAGCCCGTTCACCGTGGACAGCGAGATCAAGCCGGAACTGCCGCTGTGGAAGCAGCCGGAAATGATCGCCCTGGCCAAGACCGCCGCCGGCTACCTGCTGCTGGCACTGCTGGCGCTGTTCGTGTGGTTCAAGGTAGCGCGTCCGGTACTGCGCAAGTACACCACGCCGCCCTTGCCGCCACCACAGGAAAAGTCATCCGACAACGAAGCCATTTTGTTGCCGGCTGATGAGCCGGCCAATCCGGAAGTCCTGCGGCTTGCCGCTAAATATGAAAGCGATCTCGCCCTGGTGCGTGACGCCGCGCAGCGCGACCCGCGCCTGGTTGCTAGTGTGATCAAAAACTGGATGGCTAGCGATGACCGATGAAGGATTGCAGAAGAGCGCCATCCTGATGATGTCGCTCGGTGAAGACGCCGCAGCTGAAGTATTCAAGCACCTTGCCCCCCGCGAAGTGCAGAGCCTGGGCTCGGCCATGGCCACGCTCAACTCGGTGACGCGCGAGCAGATGTCCGCCGTGCTGGCCGAGTTCCGCCAGGAGACCGAGCAGTTCCTCGCCCTGAACGTGGATTCGAGCGCCTTTATCCGCAGCGTGCTGAACAAGGCGCTGGGCGAGGAGCGCGCGGTCTCGGTGATCGAGGACATCCTCGAGTCCCGCGACCCGGGCGCCGGCATCGATTCGCTGAACTGGATGGATTCCACCTCGGTGGCCGAACTGATCCGCGACGAACACCCGCAGATCATCGCCACCATCCTGATCCACCTGGACCGGCAGAAGTCGTCCGAGATCATCGCCATGTTCACCGACCGCCTGCGCAACGACGTGATCCTGCGGATCGCCACCTTCGGCGGCGTGCAGCCTGGCGCCCTGCAGGAGCTGACCGACGTGCTGACCAAGCTGCTGGCGGGCCAGAGCCTCAAGCGCAGCCGCATGGGCGGCGTGCGTACGGCGGCCGAGATCATCAACCTGATGAGCACGGCCCACGAGGAAGCGGTGATCGAAGGCGTGCGTCTGCACGACGGCGACCTCGCGCAGAAGATCATCGACGAGATGTTCCTGTTCGAGAACCTGCTCGAAGTGGACGACCGCGGCATCCAGCGCGTGCTCAAGGAAGTGGCCACCGAATCGCTCATCGTCGCGCTCAAGGGTGCGCCGGTGGAGTTGCGCGACAAGTTCATCCGCAACATGTCGACCCGCGCCGGCGAAATGCTGCGCGAAGACCTCGAAGCGCTGGGCCCGGTACGGGTCTCCCAAGTCGAGGCCGAGCAGAAGAACATCCTCCAGGTGGTACGACGCCTGGCCGAAGCCGGCGAAGTTGTAATCGGTGGTGGCGACGATGCCTACGTCTGAACGTGCCCTGCGCCAGTTCCGGGGCCTTGCCTCGGACAGCGATTTTGTCGATGGTCGTGGCGATCTTCGTGGCGACCATGCTGGCGACGCCGGCGATGGCCGCGCAGCGGGCAACCGCGGCGCGCCGCGGCAGGCTGGCTTCGAGAGCTTTGCCGCGCCCGCGGGCCGCGCCCCGCAGAAAAACGGCTGGCAACGCTGGCAGATGGTCTCGCTGGATCCGCGCAAGGCCGCGCCCGCTCCGGCGGAGTTCATGCCGCTGGAGCCCGCGCCGCCGCCCATCGACTTTGCCGCGCTCGATGCCATGCGCGAAGGCGCGCGCAAGGAAGGCTACGCCCAGGGCTATACCCAGGGCCAGACCCAGGGCTACGGCGACGGCCACCGCGAGGGCTATGCGCGCGGCCTGGAAGGCGCACGCACCGAAGCTGCCCACCTGCAGCAACTGGCCGCTACCTTCAGCCACGCGCTTGGCCGCGTCGACGAAGAAGTGGCCCAGACCCTGATTTCCCTAGCGCTGGATGTGGCGCGCCAGCTCGTTCAGCAAGCCGTGCAGGCCGATCCTGCCGTGCTGCTCCCGGCGGTGCGCGAACTGCTCGCGGCCGAGCCGGCGCTGTCCGGCTCGCCCTGCCTGCTGCTCAATCCCGAGGACGTCACGCTGGTGGAAACGCACCTGGCCGGCGAGCTGCAAGCCGCCGGCTGGAGCGTGCGCGCCGACCCCGCCATCGCGCGCGGTGGCTGCGTGGCAAGTGCCGCCAGCGGCGAGCTCGATGCCACCCTGTCCACGCGCTGGAGCCGCGTGGTCAAGGCGCTCGGCCGCGACGACCCGTGGGAGCCGCCGCATGCCTGATCGTTCGGCAACTACCCCGGCAACTACCGCGGCAAATACGGATTTCACCGCTGGCCTGCATGGCCAGCGCTGGCGCGATGCGCTCACCGCGGCCTCGGCCGGCATTGCCGAGATCGACAGCAAGCGCAGCTGCGGCCGCCTGACCCGCGCCGCAGGCCTGGTGCTGGAAGCCGTAGGCCTGCGCCTGCCGGTGGGCAGCGATTGCCTGATCGAGCTGCCGGGTGGCCAGTTGCATGGCAAGAACACCGGCCCGCGCCTGGCCGAGGCGGAAGTGGTCGGCTTCGGCGCCGACCGGCTCTACCTGATGCCGCAATCCGACGTGGTGGGCCTGGTGCCCGGCGCGCGGGTCTATCCGCTCGAACCCACGCCGCTGCCCAGCGGCGACACCACCCCGCGCGAGCCGGGCTCGAAGCGCCTGCCGGTGGGCGAAGGCCTGCTCGGGCGCGTGCTCGATGCCGCCGGGCGTCCGCTGGACGGCCTGGGCCCCATCACCGCCGCCACCGAAGTCACGCTGGGTGGCACGCAGATCAACCCGCTGTCGCGCGCGCCCATCGAGACCGTGCTCGACGTGGGCGTGCGCGCCATCAACGGCATGCTCACCGTTGGCCGCGGCCAGCGCATGGGCCTGTTCGCCGGCTCCGGCGTGGGCAAGAGCGTGTTGCTGGGCATGATGGCGCGCTACACCAGCGCGGAAGTGATCGTGGTCGGCCTGATCGGCGAGCGCGGCCGCGAAGTGAAAGACTTCATCGAGAACATCCTGGGCCCGGAAGGGCGCGCGCGCTCCGTGGTGGTGGCCGCGCCGGCCGACACCTCGCCGCTGCTGCGCATGCAGGGCGCCTCCTATGCCACGCGCCTGGCCGAGTACTTCCGCGACCAGGGCCGCCACGTGCTGCTGATCATGGACTCGCTCACGCGCTATGCCATGGCCCAGCGCGAGATCGCCCTGGCCATCGGCGAGCCGCCCGCCACCAAGGGCTATCCGCCCTCGGTGTTCGCCAAGCTCCCCACGTTGGTGGAACGTACCGGCAACGGCGCCGAAGGCGGTGGCTCGATCACGGCCTTCTACACCGTGCTGACCGAAGGCGACGACCAGCAGGACCCGATCGCGGACTCCGCGCGCGCCATCCTGGACGGCCACATCGTGCTCTCGCGTAGCCTGGCGGAATCCGGCCACTACCCCGCCATCGACGTGGAAGCCTCGATCAGCCGGGCCATGACGGCGCTGATCGAGCCGCCGCAGTTCGCCTCGGTGCGGCGCTTCAAGCAATTGATGTCGCGCTACCAGCGCAACCGCGACCTGATCAGCGTGGGCGCGTACGTGCCGGGCAACGACCCGGAGCTGGACCTGGCCATCCACCTGCATCCGCAGATGGAAGCCTTCCTGCAGCAAGACATCCATGAGCGCGCCGGCTACGACGCCTCGATCGGCCAGTTGCATAGTCTCTTCCAACGGAGTGAACATGGCTAAGCCATCTGCATTGAACACCTTGGCCGACCTGGCCCAGAACGATACGGATGCCGCCGCGCGCGAGCTGGGCCGGCTGCAAGGCCTGCGCAACCAGGCGGAGCAGCAACTGGCCGCGCTCACGCAGTACCGGCAGGAATACCGCGAGCGCATGCAAGCCATCGCGCAGGACGGCATGACTTCCACGCGCTGGCAGGACTTTGCACAGTTCCTGGCCTCGCTCGATACCGCCATCCGCCAGCAGACCGAAGCGCTGGCGCGGGCCGAGGCGCAGTTGCTCGCCGGCCGCGCCAACTGGCAGCAGCAAAAGCGCCGCCAGAGTTCCTTCGACACGCTCATTACCCGCGCGGCAACGCGCGAGCAGATTGCCAGCACGCGTCGCGAGCAACGCGACACCGACGAATACGCAGCCCGCGCCGCCCGCCTGCAAGTCGCAGGCCGCCACCGTTAAGCCGCCCAGCCAGAGCGAACCCGAACATGATCGATATCAGCCAGATTGTCAGCAATGCCGCCACGGCCGCCTCTTCGCGCAGCGCCAGCAACACCAGCAATGCCGATGCAAAGTCGCAAGGGTTCGGCGATGCGCTGGCGCGTGCCCGCAGCGATGACCGCACCAGCAGCAATAGCAATAGCAATAGCAATAGCACCAATAACAGCAACAGCAGCACCAACAACGCCAGCAACAACAACGCCGATAACGCGTCCACACGCAACGACGCCAGCGGCCAGAACGGCAACGCCGCCAAACAAGGCACGCAGGCCAGCACGGTAGCCACCAAGCCATCACGCCGCCAGGAGAAGGACGCCGAGCAGTCCCAGGACCAGGCTGCGGATCCCGCCGCCCAGTCCGCCGCCGCCGCGCTGGCCGCCCTGCTGGCGCCGCAACCGGCCCAGCCGGCACAGCCTGCCGCGCTGGCAGCCAACGGCGCGCTGCCGGGCTCGGCCGGACTGCCCGGCGCCGCTGCCCTGGGCGCGCAAGCCGGCCTGAAGGACATGAAGGACCCGGCGCTCGCCACCGCCGCAGCGGCCACGCCCGACGCGGCCGCTCCGGCGACCTCGGCCGCCGCCGATACGCTGGCCACGATCGCATCCCAGCGCGCCGCGCTGCAGGCCGTGCCGCAGGCCGCGGCCAGCACCCCGGCAGCCACCACGGACAAGGCTGCCGCTACGCCCGGCACCGACGCCGCCAAGGCGGGCCCGGACCTGGCCGCCAGCCTCAAGGCCGCCATGGCGAGCCAGCAAGGCGGCAATGGCCAGGCTTCCTCCGGGCAGCAGGACGCCTCGCTCGGCCAGCCGTACAAGGCCCCGCTGCAGCTTGCCGACGCCGGCAAGAACAGCCAGCCCCCGGCAACGACCGCCGCCGCGCCGGCCAGCCCGATGCAACTGGCGCAAGCCATGCGCGCCGCCGAACCCGCCAGCACCGAAGCCACGCCCGCTAACGCTACCGTTACGCCGCTGATGGCGGCCGGCACCCTGGCCGCGAGCCAGGCGCCGACCTCAGGCGGCCTGTCGCCCACGACCTCGCTGCCGATCGCGCCGCCGGTGGGCGATGGCGAATGGCCGCAAGCGCTTGGCCAGCAGATGGTGCGCCTGTCGACCCAAGGCAACCACACCGCCGAGCTGCAGCTCAACCCGCCCGACCTCGGCCCGCTCAAGGTCGTGCTCAACGTCGTCAACGACCAGGCCCAGGCCCAGTTCGTCTCGCCGCACGCCGCCGTGCGCGCCGCGGTCGAAGCCGCGCTGCCGCAACTGCGCACCGCGCTGGCCGACAGCGGCATCCAGCTGGGCCAGACCTCGGTGGGCGCCGACAGCTTTGCCGGCCAGGCCGGCAACGGCCAGCAGCAGCAACGCCAGCCGGGCAACGCGCAGAACGGTTTCGGCACCTTGGCTGGGATCCCGGCGGCCCCGGCCAATACCAGCCCCACGGCCCCGGTGGCACGCACCCTCGCACGCGGCGAAGTCGACACCTTCGCCTGACCGCCCGGGCGGGATGGACGCTCGGGCGCACACGCCCGGGCTTTCCTCGCAGCCCCGCGCATTCGCGCTTACCATGTCGTTTAAGAGCAGGGCTCCAGCCATCAGGGCTGGCGCGCCCCGCCCGCCAAGACGCCATGACTTTCGACCTGTTCGATTCCCTCCCCCAAGACGCCCCGCAGGCTGAGCCCATCGTCCCCGGCGCGGTAGTGCTGCGCGGCTTTGCGCGCGAACATGAGCAAACCCTGCTGGATAACGTGCGCGACATTGCCGCGCTAGCCCCGTGGCGCCACCTCATCACGCCGGGCGGCCTGCGCATGTCGGTGGCCATGACCAACTGCGGCCCGTTTGGCTGGGTTTCGGACGTCACAGGCTATCGCTACGAAGCGGCCGATCCCCTCAGCGGGCAGCCCTGGCCGCCCATGCCGGATGCCTTCCTGTCGCTGGCGCGCGATGCGGCCGCCACGGCCGGCTTTGCCGATTTCAAGCCGGACGCGTGCCTGCTCAACCGCTACGCGCCGGGCACCCGCCTTTCCCTGCACCAGGACCGCGACGAGCTCGACCTGCGCGCGCCCATCGTCTCGGTGTCGCTCGGCCTGCCAGCCGTATTCCTGTTCGGCGGCCTCGCGCGCGCCGAGCGCCCGCTACGCGTGCGGCTGGTGCATGGTGATGTGGTGGTATGGGGCGGCCCAGCCAGGCTGGCGTTCCACGGCATTGCGCCGCTGGCCGACGGCGATCACGCACTGGTGGGGCGCGAGCGGATCAACCTGACTTTCCGCAAGACGCGCTAGCGGCGCGCCGGGCGCATTGGCAGGCGAGCGTCAGCCGATTTCATCGAGCAACGCCAGCCGGCTAACGTCGGGAAACGCCTTGACGCGGTACCTGGCGGGATACTGCGCCTCCTGCTCCATCAGATCGCCCAGCAGGGCCTGCGCCTGCTGCCAGCCCACCACGCGCGTGCGCCCCATGGCATCGTCCGCGTCGGGCCGTACCAAGGCGATGCGATCCGCGCGCGGCAGCGATGTATCCACGCCGCACGTCCAGGTGGTGATCGAATACGAGGTAAGCGGATCGTCCTGCCGGCCATAGAGCAGGTAATTGGCCAGGAAGACATCGACGCCGTCGCGCTCGTTCAGGCGGTCCAGGGCGGCCTTTTGCGTGTCGTACTCTTCCTTGCGGTACAGCCGCACCAGGTGGGCAAGGTGCCGTGCCGCCCGCTCGCCGGGCGGGACGAAATGTGACACTTCGGTTCCCGTGGGCACAGCGTGCGCCACGCCCCCGGGCTGGTAGCAGAACATGGCCGGCGAGATCGTGCGGCCCTGGCGAAACGCCTGCAAGCTGAGCTCCACCATCCGCAACTGGCCGGCATCGTCCTGGTCGCCCGTCACCAGCAGCACCTCGCGGGTAGGCATCATGAACACCGGGCGGCCGCGCACCGGTACCCGCTCCAGCACATCCGGCAGCAGCGCGCGGCTAGCCTCGTAGCCGTCGCTCCAGGCGCCCTGGTAGACGCCCTGCGCGACCGGGACGAAGGCCTCGTCGGTGTGGTCGCGCAGGTTGTCGCCCGCGATCTGCAGCGCCTGGCCGAGCGTCACCTGCCATGAGGCCGAGGGGCCGTTGAGCAGCGTCGACGTGGTTTCCGGATAGTCCACCGCCAGCAGGATCACGCAGTCCTCGCCGAAGGGCAGGTAGGCGACATCGAACGTCGAGGGATCGCCCTCCGAGCGCAGGTGGTGCAGCCGGATCTCATCGATCAGCGAGCGGCTGCGGATCAGCGGGCGAAGCATGGGCCCGGCCTCGGACAGCGAGTCGGGCGTGGCCTGCCCGCTGGAGCACAGGGTAGCCACGAAGCCATGCAGCGCCTTGTCGCGCTGCGCGCCACGGGCCTCGCAGTACGCCCGGTAGGCATTGTGGAGGTTGAAGAAGGCGTTGCGCCCGTGCTCCAGCCGGAACTCGTCGGCGTTGAAATCAAGGCGCCCCTCAAAGCCCTGGCGCCTGGCCGCGGCAATGAACAGCGCCGCGAAACGATCCGGCGGCGGCTTGCGCAGGAATAGCGACTCGAAGAAACCCATGGCGATGGCGTGGCCCGGAGGTTGGCCCCAGTGTTAGCCCGGACGTTGGCCCAGACGTTGGCCCGGATGGCAATGCTTACACCTTACCTCATGTCCCGGCGTTTCGGCACCATCTCCGTGCGCCGCCATGCGCCCTGCCGCGCAGTGTTGCGCCACCGAGTTTTCCGTTATTCTTGGGCTCGCCGCGGCGCTGGGCCGACCATCCCGCCCATGGTACCGCCCCCGCCCCCAGGATCACAGGAAACCTGAATTGACGCGCATCTGCCTGAACATGATCGTGAAGAACGAGGCCCCGGTGATCGCCCGCTGCCTCGCGTCCGTGAAGCCATGGATCGACCGCTGGGTGATCGTGGACACTGGCTCCACCGATGGCACCCAGGCGCTGGTACGTGAGGTCATGGGGGACCTGCCCGGCACGTTGCATGAGCGGCCGTGGATCGATTTCGCGCACAACCGCAACGAGGCCCTGGCGCTGGCCCGCGCCGGTACAGAAGGCGAGGCCGGCGCCAATGACTACGTGCTGTTCATTGATGCCGACGAAACCCTGCGCATGCCCGAGGGGTTCCGCTGGCCCAGGCTGGCCGACGATGCCTACCGTTTCCAGTGCGAGCTGGGCGGCTGGCAATACCAGCGCAACGCCCTGGTCAAGGCGGCCCAGCCCTGGCGCTGGGAAGGCGTGCTGCACGAATACCTCACGCAGGACGCGCCGCACGCCTGGCAGTACCTGGCCGGCCCCACCATCGTGGTCTCGCGCGATGGCGCCCGCGCCCGGGATCCGCATACCTACCTGCGCGATATCGAAGTGCTGGAGCGCGCCCTGCAGAAGGATCCGGCCAATGCGCGCTATTGCTTCTACCTGGCGCAGAGCTATCGCGACGCCGGCCAGCTGGAAGCCAGCCTGCAGCAATACCAGGCTCGCGTAGCCATGGGCGGATGGGAAGAGGAGCGCTGGTTCTCGCTGTTCCAGGTGGCCGTGCTGACCGAGCGCCTTGCCGCCGCCAATGTCGCCGATGTGGCCGACAATGCGGCAAACTCTGCCTACGCCCCCGGCGCCGTGCGCGACGCCTACCTCGCAGCCTACCAGGCGCGCCCGGCGCGGGCCGAGCCGCTGTGCGCGCTGGCCCGTTACCACCGGCTGCGCGGCGAGTTCGCGCAGGCGCATCTCTACGCCCAGCAGGCCGCGGCCATTCCCTGCCCGGCCGATACGCTGTTTGTCGACGCGGCGGTCTATGCCTGGCGCGCGCTCGACGAACTCACGGTCAGCGCGTACTACATCGGCGCGCTGGCGCAAGGCAAGGCCGCCTTGCAAAAGCTGCTGGATGAAGCGCGCTTCCCGCCCACCGAAGGCACGCGCATCCAATCGAACCGGCCTTACTACGGGCTGTAGCCTTCCAGCCCCTGGCCGGCCTTGGTTGGCCTTGGCTGGCCTTAGTCGGCCTTCGCCGCCCCTCGGTCCACCCAGTTGACCTTGGGGAACTTGCGCGCAAAGGCCTCCGGCATCGGCACCACCTGCTTGCGCTCGTAGCTGAAGAAGACAAAGCCGGACTTGGCCATGGCCACCAGCGCCAGGTCTGCCGGACGCGTGATGCGGAAGGTGATATCGCCGCCGTAGCGGTTGAAATCCATCACGCCCACCTCGAACAGCAACTGGTCGCGGGCATGGGCCTCGTTGCGGTAGGTGGTGGCCAGGTCGGTCACGATGATGCCCACCTGGTCGGTCTCGGCATCCTCCGCGTCACCCGTGCGCAGGTCGAACAGAAAGCGCGCCCGCGCCTCGGAAATCATCGAGATCATCGAGTCGTTGCCGAGATGGTTGGCCGAGTTGATATCGGTCACGCGCACCGTGAGGTGGGTGGAGTAGCAGTACTGGTCTTCAGGGAATTCGAGATCGAGGCGGGCCATGATGCAAAGGGAAAGCGAGGTGAGGTTTCATCCGCACTATGTGCGATGATCAAGCCGATGCCGCGCAAGTGGTTTGGCGCCGGCTGGCTGCGATGATATGCGCGCTACAGTTTACTATTTACTAGTAACGGTTAACTCGGATTGACTGGCGATTGCCCCGACAAGCTGGACAAGGGCACCGCCCAGATCCCACTGCCAAGTGGCAAGGTTTCCGTACCATCGTAGAGCACGACGCCTAGCCTGAACGCATCGCCTGCGAGGCTGGCAAGCCGCGTCAAACCACGAAGGTCATTTTTCCTGACGGTGGCTGACGCCTTCACTTCCACCCCGATCAAGTGACCCGCCGCATTCTCGATGATGAAATCCACTTCGACCTGGTCATGATCGCGGTAGTGGAACAATTGGTAGTCCCCGTCGGCCGTCGTTTTGTGCTTGAGCAGTTCGCCAAACACAAAGGTCTCGAGAACGCTGTCGAAGCGACTTCGATCCTGGTCGGCAAACCCGGGCGTCAAATCCGTCAGCGCGGACAACAGCCCCGAATCAATGAACTGAATCTTGGGTGCCTTCACGACCCTGCTCAGACGGTTTCTTGCCCAGACCTCTACGCGCTTGAGCAAGTACATCTGCTCGAACACGCCGACGTATCGCGCGGCAGTCCTCTCTGGCCGCCAGCAAGGTTAGCTCGTCGTCGAGCGTCAGGTAGCGCATCCCCTGCGCAACCACATGGCGCGCCAAGGTTGTCTTGCCCGCTTGACGCGGGCCAGCGATCAGCACGACAGGCGTGTCGGCCATCGCCTGCGCAACGCGCGGCGCCAGCAATCTTGGATAGAGGGAATGTGACTCGCTCATGTGATGCATAATCCCCGTGTATTTGGGAATTACACAGCTTAAATTTGGGATTATAAGTCCGTGTAGTTAGGAATCTACTATCGGGTACTTGGGAACGTCCACAGGTCGCGCCGGCATGGTGTGTTTCGTCGTGGATATGTTTCTCGCCAAGCGAATTTGCCCAGCGCTTTGCCGCAGACGAATCGTTCTGGCTGTATCGGCTATGGGTGTGACCCGGCCTTGCCACCCATCGGGCCCGGAATGTGAGACGCCGCTGGATCAGTTGGCCAAGGCGAACGCAAGATATGGACAAAAAAATGCCGTTCACCGGCTTAAGTGAACGGCATTACCCCGCAGTGGGGCCTTTCAGGACGTAACTGTTGAAGCCGGTACCGCTTACACCGTCACCGTATCCGCCACGCCCTTGAAGTCTTCGATCTTGTCGAAGTTCAGGTACTTGTAGATCTGGTCGCCGTTGGTGGCCAGCACGCCCATGTCCGACATGTACTCTTCCTTGGTCGGGATGCGGCCAAGGCGCGAGCAGATTGCCGCCAGCTCAGCCGAACCCAGATACACATTGGTGTTCTTGCCCAGACGGTTGGGGAAGTTGCGGGTGCTGGTCGACATCACTGTGGCGCCCTCGCGCACTTGTGCCTGGTTACCCATGCACAGCGAGCAGCCCGGCATTTCGGTGCGGGCGCCTGCCGTGCCGAACACGCCGTAGTGGCCTTCTTCGGTCAGTTGCTTGGCGTCCATCTTGGTCGGCGGGGCAACCCACAGCTTGACGGGAATGTCGCGCTTGCCTTCGAGCAGCTTGGAGGCTGCGCGGAAGTGGCCGATGTTGGTCATGCACGAACCGATGAAGACTTCGTCGATCTTGGCGCCAGCCACTTCCGACAGGGTCTTGACGTCGTCCGGGTCGTTCGGGCAGGCCACGATGGGCTCGTGCACGTCGGCCAGGTCGATCTCGATCACGGCGGCGTACTCAGCGTCGGCATCCGGCTCCAGCAGCTTCGGGTCGGCCAGCCAGGCTTCCATCGCCTGGATACGGCGCGACAGGCTGCGCGGGTCCTGGTAGCCCTCGGCGATCATCCACTTCAGCAGCGTGATGTTGCTGTTGATGTACTCGATGATCGGTTCCTTGTTCAGGCGCACCGAGCAACCGGCGGCCGAGCGCTCGGCGGAAGCGTCGGACAGCTCAAACGCTTGCTCGACCTTCAGGTCGGGCAGGCCTTCGATTTCCAGGACGCGGCCCGAGAAGATGTTCTTCTTGCCTTGCTTGGCCACGGTCAGCAGGCCCGACTTGATGGCGTACAGCGGAATGGCGTTGACCAGGTCACGCAGGGTGACGCCGGGCTGCATCTTGCCCTTGAAGCGCACCAGAACGGATTCCGGCATGTCCAGCGGCATCACGCCGGTGGCAGCAGCAAAGGCCACCAGGCCCGAGCCTGCCGGGAAGCTGATGCCGATCGGGAAACGGGTGTGCGAGTCGCCGCCGGTGCCGACGGTGTCGGGCAGCAGCATGCGGTTCAGCCACGAGTGGATCACGCCGTCGCCCGGGCGCAGCGAGATGCCGCCACGGGTGCTGATGAACTGGGGCAGCGTGTGGTGGGTCTTGACGTCGACCGGCTTCGGATACGCGGCGGTGTGGCAGAACGACTGCATCACCAGGTCAGCCGAGAAGCCCAGGCAAGCCAGGTCCTTCAGCTCGTCGCGGGTCATCGGGCCGGTGGTGTCCTGCGAGCCCACCGAGGTCATCTTCGGTTCGCAGTACGTGCCCGGGCGGATGCCCTTGCCTTCCGGCAGGCCGCAGGCGCGGCCGACCATCTTCTGGGCCAGCGTGAAGCCGCGGCCGGTGTCGGCCGGGTTGTGCGGCAGGCGGAACAGCGTGGACGGGGCCAGGCCGAGCGCCTCGCGGGCCTTGGCGGTCAGGCCACGGCCAACGATCAGGGGAATGCGGCCGCCGGCGCGCACTTCGTCGAACAGCACGTCGGACTTGACGGTGAATTCGGCGATGACCTGGCCGTTCTTCAGGGCCTTGCCGTCATAGGGACGCAGCTCGACCACGTCGCCCATTTCCATCTGCGACACGTCCAGCTCGATCGGCAGCGCGCCGGCGTCTTCCATGGTGTTGTAGAAGATCGGGGCAATCTTGCTGCCCAGGCACACGCCGCCGAAACGCTTGTTCGGCACGAAGGGGATGTCTTCGCCGGTGAACCACAGCACTGAGTTGGTGGCGGACTTGCGCGAGGAGCCGGTACCGACCACGTCGCCCACGTAGGCGACCAGGTTGCCCTTTTCCTTCAGCGATTCGATGAACTTGACCGGGCCGCGCTTGCCGTCTTCTTCCGGGGTGATGCCCGGGCGCGCATTCTTCAGCATGGCCAGCGCGTGCAGCGGGATGTCGGGGCGGGTGGTGGCGTCCGGAGCCGGCGAGAGATCGTCGGTGTTGGTTTCGCCGGTGACCTTGAACACGGTCACGGTCAGGCTTTGCGGCACTTCCGGACGGCTGGTGAACCATTCTGCGTCGGCCCAGCTTTGCAGGACGGACTTGGCGATGGCGTTGCCCTTGTCGGCCTTTTCCTTGACGTCGTGGAAGGCGTCGAACATCAGCAGCGTCTTCTTGAGCGCTTCAGCGGCAACCGGGCCGATCTCGGCGTCGTCCAGCAGTTCGATCAGCGGGGCGATGTTGTAGCCGCCCAGCATGGTGCCCAGCAGCTCGGCTGCCTTGGCGCGCGAGATCAGCGGGCTGGCTTCCTTGCCCAGGGCCACGGCGGCCAGGTACGAGGCCTTGACCTTGGCGGCGTCGTCCACGCCTGCCGGCACGCGATGCGTGATCAGGTCGACCAGGACTTGTTCCTCGCCAGCCGGCGGGGATTTCAGCAATTCGATCAACTCCGCAGTCTGCTTGGCGGTCAGCGGCAGAGGGGGGATGCCAAGCGCGGCGCGTTCGGCTACATGGGCGCGATAGTTTTCAAGCATGGGAACCTGCGGGTGATAGGGTTACAAAAACCGGTTGTGCCGCGATTGTAAAATAAAGTGCACCCTTGGGTCAAACGTCTTATATCTTATATAAGAGTTGAAAACAGAAAACACAATCAAATCAAGAGGAAGCCGCATACAAGACATCCCCCGATTCCATCAGGCCGCGAGCGTTCACTCCTGGCTTGGCGGCAGGAAAACCAGCTTCTCCTCCTCATACAGCCGGTAGATCATGTCGAGCATGGCGCGGATCTCTTCGGTCTCGTCGAGCATGCGCGTGCTCATGATGATGGGCGACACCAGGTTGGGATCGTCCAGCTCCCTGTAGCTGATGTCGTCCCGCTTGAGGCCGTGCACGCTGCTCGGGACGATCGAGATCCCCTCCCCCGCCGCCACCAGCCCCAGCGCGATCTGCAGCTCGCGCGCCTCATGGATGCGCCCGGGCTGCAAGGCCCGGTCGTGAAACGCCGCCAGCACCTGGTCGGCATAGCTGGGGCGCGGCGCCTTGGGAAAGATGATCAAGGTCTCGCCCAGCAGGTCGTGCAGGGCAAGCACGGGCTTGGACAGCGAGAGCGGGTGCCCGACCGGCAGCGCCACGATCATCCGCTCCTCGCGCAGCACGATCCGGCGCACGTTCGGGTCCTCATGCCGGATGCGGCCAAAACCCACATCGATGGTGCCCTGCTTGAGCGCCGCGATCTGGTCCATGGTGGTCATCTCATGCAGGCTCAGCTCGATCTCCGGATGCTCGGTGCGAAAGCGCCGGATGATCTTGGGCAGCATCCCGTACAGGGTTGAACCGACAAAGCCGAGCGACATCTTGCGCTCGATCTGCCCCACCCGCCGGGTCATCGACTCCAGCTCCGCGGCTTGCGCCAGCAACTGCTGGGCGTGGCCGTAAAAGAAACGCCCGGCCTCCGTCAGCTTGAGCGGGCGCGCGTTGCGCTCGAATAGCTGCACCCCCAGGCCCTCTTCCAGTTGCTGGATCTGCCGGCTTAGCGGCGGCTGCGCGATATGCAGCCGTTCGGCCGCGCGGGTGAAGTTGAGCTCCTCCGCGACGGCGACAAAGTAACGTAAATGACGCAGGTCCACGACTATACCTTTTTAGTATTTAGCCAATACCAAAACAGTGTTGGACCGCCAATTTTGGCGCTCCTATCCTTCGTATCAGGCTGTGACAACGACTTTTTATACCTTCAAAGCATTCTAGTTCGAATCACACCGCCACGGCGGAGGGCCATTGCAAGACGGACCCCACAAAGAAAACCAGAGACAAGGAGCAGACAAATGACTCACCCGGAAATCGAAGCGCTGGTCAAAGCGTTCATCGTCGACACCGCCAACGGCAAGGTCGACGCGCGTGTGCAAAGCGTGGTGGTCCGCCTGACCACCGATCTGTTCAAGGCCATCGAAGACCTGGACCTGAGCGCCAGCGAAGTCTGGAAGGGCATCGAGTACTTTGCCGAGGCCGGCAGCAGCCAGGAGCTTGGCCTGCTGGCCGCCGGACTGGGCCTGGAGCGCTTCCTTGACATCCGCGCTGATGAAGCCGAGGCAAAGGCAGGACTCAGCGGCGGCACGCCGCGCACCATCGAGGGCCCCCTGTACGTGGCCGGTGCGCCGTCCAGCGAAGGCTTTGCGCGACTGGACGACGGCAGCGAAGATGGCAAGGGCGAAGTCCTGTTCATGCAGGGCACGGTGTTCGACACCAACGGCAAGCCGCTGCCCGGCGCGTCCGTGGAGGTCTGGCATGCCAACCTGCTCGGCAACTACTCGTTCTTCGACAAGACGCAGTCGGACTTCAACCTGCGCCGCACCATCGTGACCGATAGCAACGGCCGCTACCAGTTCCGCAGCAACGTGCCCATGGGCTACGGCTGCCCGCCGCAAGGCACTACCCAGCGCTTGCTGGACCTGCTGGCCCGCCATGGCCGCCGTCCCGCGCACATCCATTTCTTCGTGTCCGCGCCCGGCCATCGCAAGCTGACCACCCAGATCAACATCGACGGCGACGAATACCTGTGGGACGACTTCGCCTTCGCCAGCCGCGAAGGGCTGGTGCCAGCGGTCAGGCACGTCGATACCCCGCGGGCGCTGGCCGAGCACGGCCTCGCCAAGCCGTTTGCCTCCATCGATTTCGATTTCCGCCTGTACGCCGATTGCGCCGCGGCGCCGGCACCGGAAGTGGAGCGCACGCGCGCCGCCGCGTAAGCCTCGGAACCTGAAGCGCCTGAGGCATCTCAGGCGCTTCAGGTGCCCACACCAAAGCCACGACAGCAGCAACATCAGGGCCGCCCTGAGGACCCCTCACGGCCCGGCGCATCCGCCACGGATGCAGGAGACACCTCATGATCCCCATTTACCCGGACCACAGCCCGGCCCTGAAGCGCCTGGACGACTACCTGGTGGAAAACCGCGAAACCGGCGACTACCGGCTGCACCGCAGCGCCTTTACCGACGAGGCCCTGTTCGAACTCGAGATGAAGCACATCTTCGAGGGCAACTGGATCTACCTGGCGCACGAAAGCCAGATCCCCAACAACAACGACTACTACACCACCTACATCGGCCGCCAGCCGATCGTGATCGCGCGCAACCGCCAGGGCGAGCTCAACGCGCTGATCAACGCCTGCACCCATCGCGGCGCCATGCTGTGCCGCCACAAGCGCGGCAACAAGGCCACCTACACCTGCCCGTTCCACGGCTGGACCTTCAACAACAGCGGCAAGCTGCTCAAGGTCAAGGACCCGGAAGGCGCCGGCTATCCCGACTGCTTCAACAAGGAAGCCTCGCACGACCTGAAAAAGGTGGCGCGCTTTGAAAACTATCGCGGCTTCCTGTTCGGCAGCCTGAACCCGGATGTGGCGCCGCTCAAGGATTTCCTGGGCGAAGCCGCCAAGATCATCGACATGATCGTGGACCAGTCCGCCGATGGGCTGGAAGTGCTGCGCGGCGCCTCCACCTATACCTTCGAAGGCAACTGGAAGCTGCAAACCGAGAACGGCGCCGACGGCTACCACGTCTCCGCCGTGCACTGGAACTACGCCGCCACCACCAACCACCGCAAGCAGGAGAACGCCCGCGAGGACAAGATCCGGGCCATGGACGCAGGCAACTGGGGCCGGCAAGGCGGCGGCTTCTACGCCTTCGATCATGGCCACATGCTGCTGTGGTCGCGCTGGGCCAACCCGGAAGACCGGCCCAACTTCAGCCGCCGCGAGGAATTCGCCGAGCGCTGCGGCGCCGACACGGCGGACTGGATGATCCAGAACTCGCGCAACCTGTGCCTGTACCCCAACGTCTACCTGATGGACCAGTTCGGCTCGCAGATCCGCGTGCTGCGCCCGCTGTCCGTGAACAAGACCGAAGTCACCATCTACTGCATCGCGCCCAAGGGCGAAGCGGACGAAGCGCGCGCCCGCCGCATCCGCCAGTACGAGGACTTCTTCAACGTCAGCGGCATGGCCACGCCGGACGACCTGGAAGAATTCCGCGCCTGCCAGCAAGGCTACGCCGGCAGCGCGCTGGAGTGGAACGACATGTGCCGAGGCGCCACGCACTGGGTGGAAGGCGCCGACGAGGCCGCGCAGAAGATTGGCCTCAAGCCGTTGATGAGCGGCGTGAAGACCGAGGACGAAGGCCTGTACACGGTGCAGCACCGTTACTGGCTGGACGTCATGAAGAAGGCCACCGGCGCCGAAGTCAGCAAAGCCATCAAAGCCACCAAAGCCGGGAGCGAAGCATGAGCACGACCGCAACCCTCAGCCTTGGTGATATCCAGGCCTTCCTCTACCGGGAAAGCCGCTTGCTGGACGACGAGCAATGGGATGAATGGCTGGCCTGCTATCACCCGGATGCCGCGTTCTGGATGCCGTCCTGGGACGACGACGACACGCTGGTGACCGATCCGCAGCGCGAGATCTCGCTGATCTACTACCCGAACCGCCAGGGCCTGGAAGACCGCGTGTTCCGCATCAAGACCGAGCGCTCCAGCGCCACCATGCCGGACACGCGCACCAGCCACAACATCAGCAATGTCGAACTGGAGCGGCAGGAAGGCAGCGTCTGCACGGTGCGCTTCAACTGGCACACGCTGAGCCACCGCTACAAGACCAACTACAGCTACTTCGGCATGTCGCGCTACGTCATCGACTTCGCCGGCGAGCGCCCGCAGATCCTGGACAAGTACGTCGTGCTGAAGAACGACTACATCAACCAGGTCATCGACATCTATCACATCTGAGCGGACGCGCCGGAGGAACCACGCCATGCAATACAACATCGCCCTGCAGTTTGAAGACGGCGTTACCCGCTTCATCACCTGCGCCGCCAATGAAACCCTGTCCGACGCCGCCTATCGCCAGCAGATCAATATCCCGCTGGACTGCCGCGACGGCGCCTGCGGCACCTGCCGCGGCCTGTGCGAGTCCGGCGAGTACGACCTGCCTGAGTCGAGCTATATCGAAGACGCCTTGACGCCCGAGGAAGCCGCCAAGGGCTACGTGCTGGCCTGCCAGACGCGCCCGCGCTCGGATTGCGTGATCAAGGTGCCGGCGGCGTCAGCCGCGTGCAAGACGGGCGTGACCAGTTTCCAGGGCAAGCTGGCGGCGGTGGACAAGCTGTCGGACTCCACCATCGCATTCTCGATCGACCTCGGCGAGGCCGCCGCACCGACCTTCCTGGCGGGGCAGTATGTCAACGTGGAAATCCCGGGCACCGGCCTGACCCGCTCTTACTCGTTCAGTTCGGCCCCCGGCGCCACGCGCACTGCATTTGTGGTGCGCAACGTGCCCAACGGCCGCATGAGCGAGTTCCTGAGCAAGGAGGCGCAGCCCGGCCAGCCGATTTCCTTCGCCGGCCCCTACGGCAGCTTCTACCTGCGCGAGGTGACTCGCCCCGTGCTGTTCCTGGCGGGCGGCACCGGCATCGCGCCGTTCCTGTCCATGCTGGACGTGCTGGCCGCGAACGGCAGCCAGCATCCGATCCGCCTGGTGTACGGCGTGACGCATGACATCGACCTGGTAGCCCTGGAACAGCTCGACGAGGCACAGCGCAAGCTTGCCGGCTTCGAATACCGCACCTGCGTGGTCGAGCCCGCCAGCAGCGAAACCCGCAAGGGCTATGTGACGCAGCACGTGGAGCAGGCCTGGCTCAACGGCGGGGATGTCGACATCTACCTGTGCGGCCCGGTCGCCATGGTGGACGCGGTGCGCGGCTGGCTGCAGGACGCCGGGGTGACGCCGGCCAGCTTCCATTATGAAAAATTCTCGGCCAGCAACGCTGCCTGACCACACGCCACGGAACGCAGACACGCCATGAACACAAACGCGCGCTTTAGCGAAAAAATCGCCATCGTCACCGGCGCGGCGCAAGGGATCGGCCGCGGCGTGGCGCTCGCCGCCGCCGCCGAGGGCGCCAGCCTGGTGCTGGTCGACCGCTCGGCACTGGTGCACGAGGTCGCCGCGGAAATCATCGCGAGCGGCGGCCAGGCACTGGCGGTGGAGGCCGACCTGGAAACCTACGCCGGCGCCTGCCAGATGGCCAGCGCCGCGCTGGAGACCTACGGCCGCATCGATATCCTCGTCAACAACGTGGGCGGCACCATCTGGGCCAAGCCGTACCAGGAATACGAGGAAGCACAGATCGAGGCCGAGATCCGCCGCTCCCTGTTTCCCACGCTATGGTGCTGCCGCGCCGTGCTGCCCGCCATGATCGGGCGCAAGCAGGGCGTGATCGTCAATATCTCGTCCATCGCCACGCGCAGCCTCTACCGGGTGCCCTACGCGGCCGCCAAGGGGGGCGTCAATGCCCTGACCGCCAGCCTGGCCTTCGAGCACGCGCAGGATGGCATCCGCGTCAACGCGGTGGCCACCGGGGGCACCGAAGCGCCGCCGCGCAAAGTGCCCCGCAATACGGCGGAGCAGACCCCGCAGGAGGCCGCGTGGTACCAGGGCATCGTCGCCCAGACCATGGCATCCAGCCTGATGCACCGCTACGGCACCATCGATGAACAGGTGCGCGCGATTCTGTTCCTGGCGTCCGACGAGGCCTCATACATCACCGGCACCGTCCTGCCCGTGGGCGGCGGCGACCTGGGCTGAGCGCGGCGCACTGCCTGCCCCTTCACCCAGCAAGCCGAGCAGTTCCGGTCCGAGCCTTGCCGACAGTGCCTGGTTCGCCGGCAGCCAGAGCGCCAAGGCCCGCTCCAGGCACAGCGCCCCGGCCTCGGTCAGCCAGACCGCGCGCCGCCGCCGGTCACTCTCGGCGGTCACGACTTCGACCAGGCCTGCGCCGGCAAGCTGATCCACGTTGCGCGACATGGTGGACTGGTTCAGGCCGGCACGCAGCGCCAGCGCGCCCAGCGTGTCGTCCGGCGCCGACGCGATCAGGCACATCAGCCCGAACTGAGTATTGGACAGGCCGGCAGGCGCCAATGCCAGGTCCAGATCAGCGGTAAAACGCCGAGCCAGCATGCGCGAGAGCCAGCCAAGATCCGACGCGAGCACTTGCGCAGCGTCCGCGCGCAATGTTCTTGGCGCTTGTCTTTGTTTATCCATGCTCCTATTATATGCATATACATTCAATGCATCTGCATATAATTTCCCACAAAAAAGGAGACACATGACGGACTATCGTTTTGGCTTGGCCGACCCGGCAGACATCGCTGGCATGAGCGGCAAGGTGCAGCTCCAGGCAATCATCGACGGCCAGTTGCCGCAAGCGCCGATTTCACAGGTCCTGGACTTCTGGCTGGTCGAAGTCGGTGACGGCTTTGCCGCTTTCGAGGGGGAACCCGCCCAGCACCTGCTCAACCCCATGGGCACCGTCCATGGCGGCTGGGCACTGACGTTGATCGACAGCGTGACCGCTTGCGCCGCCCACTCCCTGCTGCCGCCGGGTGCTGCCTACACTACGGTCGAAACCAAGGGAAACTTCTCCCGGCCAATCAAAACCGACACCGGCCGCGTGCGGGCGGAGGCGAAAGTCGTCAGCCAGGGGCGCCAGATTATTGCCTCGGAAGCTCGGGTGATGGCCAGCGACGGACGCGTGCTGGCGCACGGCACCTCGACCCTCCTCGTTCTGTCCCCAGGACGATAACGTAAGCCTGTACGCGCCTGGCGCCACGCGCCCACCCAGCCAGAAGGCGCACATTTCACCGACAAATCAATGGCTTAGCCATCCGGCATCACGACCGATGCCGGTCCTTCCACGCTCGCTCTCGCGCTGAACCACCCGCGCATCGACATGCCGCCGCCATCCCCGCGGCACCGGATTCCCCTGCGGATTCTGCTGCGATCTCCCGCCATCCGGCCTGCCATGCGGGTTTTCCTCAAACATCCCTCTCAAGTTCCGTGCCCGTCATTCGTTAACCCCTGTAAGACCATCCGCGTAGCTCGGATGACAAGACCTGCTCGGCTCAAAGGGCCAAGCTGAGCGGGTTTCACCCTTTTTTTCGGCCCTTTGCTTGCCGGTCATTCCCTCAAGAATGGCAAGGCATTCCGATACAGGCATCTCATGGCGAATACGCTCACTTCTTCCCAGGCTGACGGCAACACGAGCAAGCGCGGGCGACTGCTGCTGGTACTCGGCGTCGTGCTCGTCGCGGCGCTGGGTGCCGGGGGCTTTTTTCTGGGCAACATCCTGAGCAACCGCCAACCGGCCGCGCCTGCCGCACCGGTTGTGCCGCCGCCGATTTTTGTGCCGTTGGAAGCATTTACCGTCAACCTGAAGAGCGATGACGGCGACCGCTTCCTGCATACCGGTTTGTCGCTCAAGGTGGCGGAAGCGAAGGACCAGACGCGCATCACCGAATACCTGCCGGAAGTCCGCAGCCGCATCTTGCTGCTGCTGTCGGCCAAGCAGCCGCCCGATCTGGCCACGGTGGACGGCAAGCGCAAGCTGGCCCAGGAAATCCAGAGTGTCATCAGCCAGCCGTTCGCGCCCAACCTGCCCAAGCAGCAGATCCTGGACGTCCTATTTACTTCCTTCGTGGTGCAGTAAGCACTTTGCCCTGCCCCATCAGCAACTCCGATATGAATTCGTCCTTGTTTTCCTTGCCTGTCTCACAGCGTGCGCGCCAACGCCAGCGCGCGGGCTGATCGGCACATGGTCGCTTTCATTCATCACGGCACTCAAGGGGCAGGACACTAGATGGCCTACGACAAGTTTCTCTCGCAGGACGAGGTAGACGAATTACTGAAAGGCGTGTCAGGCGAGGCCGATACGCCCGAGGTCGCCGCGCCGGTCGCCGAGGATGGCGTGCGTCCGTACAACCTGGCCACGCAAGAGCGCATCGTCCGCGGACGGCTGCACACGCTCGAGATCATCAACGAGCGCTTTGCGCGCCAGATGCGCACCCAGCTGTTCAACTTCATCCGCCGCGGCGCCGACATCTCGGTTGGCTCGGTGCGGATCGAGAAATACGGCGATTTCGTGCGCAACCTGCCGGTGCCGACCAACCTGAACCTGGTGCACATGAAGCCGCTGCGCGGCACGGCACTGTTCGTGTTCGACCCCAACCTGGTGTTCCTGGTGGTCGACAACCTGTTTGGCGGCGACGGGCGCTTCCACACCCGCGTGGAAGGCCGCGACTTTACCCAGACCGAGCAGCGCATCATCCGGCGTCTGCTGGACCTTGCGCTCAACAGCTACGGCCAGGCCTGGAATGCCGTGCATCCGATCGAGCTGGAATACGTCCGCTCGGAGATGCACACCAAGTTTGCCAACATCGCCATGCTCAGCGAGGTGGTGGTGACTACCGCTTTCCATATCGAGCTTGGCGCGGTGGGCGGCCAGCTGCACGTCTGCTTCCCGTACTCGATGATCGAGCCGGTGCGCGACCTGCTGATGAACCCGCTGCAGGACGAGGTTGAAGTAGACAAGCGCTGGATCTCCCAGCTGTCGCAGCAGATTCGCGCGGCAGAGGTGGAGCTGGTGGCCGAATTTGCCCACGTGGAAAGCACCGTAGCCGAAGTGCTGGCGCTGCGCGTCGGAGACGTACTCCCTATCGAGCTGCCCGAGCAGGTCTTCGGCAAGGTCGATGGCGTACCCGTGCTGCAGGCCGGCTTTGGCACCATGAACGGCCAGTATGCCTTGCGGGTAGAACGGATGATCAATCACAAAGAAATCGATTCCAACAAGGAAACCGACCATGACTGACGGCAAAGACGACAAGCCGGCCGACCCGATGGACGACTGGGCCAGCGCCCTGGCGGAGCAGACCAGCGCCGAGGATATTGCCGCTGCTGCCGCGCCTGCCGCAGCTGTCGCCGCCACGCCAGCCACAGCCACCCCGGCCGCCTCCAAGGTCTTCCAGCCGCTGGAGAAGGAAACGCCGAGCGGCTTTCACAACGATATCGAGATGATTCTCGACATCCCGGTCCAGCTCACGGTGGAGCTTGGTCGCACCAAGGTGCCGATCAAGACGCTGCTGCAACTGGCGCAGGGCTCGGTGGTGGAGCTCGACGGCCTGGCCGGCGAGCCGATGGATGTGCTGGTCAACGGCTACCTGATCGCCCAGGGCGAAGTCGTCGTGGTGAACGATAAGTTCGGCATCCGCCTGACCGACATCATCACGCCGTCCGAACGCATCCGGAAGCTCAACCGATGAAAGCCAGCCTGCGCCGGCCTGCCAACGCCGCGCTTGCCGCCGGCGTGGCCCTGGCGCCTGCGGCAAGCGCGTACGCGCAAGCCAGTGCTGCTGCGGCCAGCCCTGCCGGTACCGGCACGGTCGCCAGCCACGCCGGGGCCGGCACTCATGTCCCGGTCAGCAGCGCAACGGGGCTGGCGCAAGCCGGCCTCGGCCTGTTTGCCGTCATCGCCCTGATCCTGCTGCTGGCCTGGCTGGCGCGCCGCGCCGGCCTGGTCCGGCACGGCCAGGGCGGCCAGATGAAGGTGGTAGGCAGCACCATGCTCGGGCCCCGCCAGCGCCTGGTGATGGTGGAAGTGGGCGACACCTGCCTGGTGCTGGGCGTGAGCGCCGGCGAGATTCGCACGCTCCACACTTTGCCCGCGCAAGCCGCGCACAAGCCGGACCAACCCTCCGGCAGCACGGCGACCCCGGGTTCGGCCGGCAGCTTTGGACACAAGCTGCTGCGCGCCATGCAAGACAACCTGAAGTCATGAATTTCCTGCCCGACGCCTCCCGGCGCACTTTGCAACACCACCTGCAACGCCATCTCCAGTCCGTGCGCGAATGCGCCAGCCAGCCCTCCCGGCTTGCGCTCGCGGCGTTGCTGGCGGGCGCCTGCCTCGCGCTGGTGCTGTTGCCGGCCATGGCCCAGGCGCAGGCACTGCCCGGCCTGACCAGCAAGGCCGGCCCGGGCGGCAGCCAGACCTGGTCGCTGTCGGTGCAGACGCTGGTCCTGCTCACCTCGCTGTCGTTCCTGCCCGCGGCCATGCTGATGATGACGGGCTTCACCCGCATCATCATCGTGCTGGGGCTGCTGCGCAACGCGCTGGGCACGGCCAGCTCCCCGCCCAACCAGGTGCTGGTGGGGCTGTCGCTGTTCCTGACCTTCTTTGTCATGTCGCCGGTGTTCGACCGCATCTACACCGATGCCTACAAGCCGCTGTCCGAGAACAAGCTCAGCCTGGAAGACGCCGCCGCCAAGGCCGCCGCGCCGCTCAAGACCTTCATGCTCAAGCAGACCCGCGAGAAGGACCTGGCGCTGTTTGCCCAGATGGCCAAGGTGCCCGAGATGCAGGGCCCCGAAGACGTACAGATGCGCATCCTGGTGCCTGCCTTTGTCACCAGCGAGCTCAAGACCGCGTTCCAGATCGGCTTTACCGTCTTTATCCCCTTCCTGATCATCGACCTGGTGGTAGCCAGCGTGCTGATGGCGATGGGCATGATGATGGTGCCGCCGGCCACCATCGCGCTGCCATTCAAGCTGATGCTGTTCGTGCTGGTGGACGGTTGGCAATTGCTGCTGGGCTCGCTGGCGCAGAGCTTCCTGAACTGATCACGGGGCGCATGCCCCACCCAAAGCCTTCGCCATGACGCCGGAAACCGTAATGAGCATCGCCACCCAGGCGATGAAGATGACCCTGATGTTGTCCGCGCCGCTGCTGCTGGTGGCGCTGGTGGCCGGCCTGGTGGTGAGCCTGTTCCAGGCCGCCACGCAGATCAATGAAATGACGCTGTCCTTCATCCCCAAGCTGCTGGCCCTGTTCGCCACCATGGTGCTGGCCGGCCCGTGGATGATCAACACCTTCGTCGACTACATGCGCGAAGTGTTCCAGGGCATTCCCGCCCTGGTGCATTGAGTCCGATGCGCCTGATGCGCCGGATGCGCCTGGCGTTGCACCCGGCTGCGCTGAGCCACATCTAACGCCGCAACAGCCGCCGTGCTCTCCGTCACCTCCGCCCAGCTCTACGCCTGGATCGCCGCCTTCCTCTGGCCCTTGTTCCGCCTGCTGGCCCTGATCGGCACCGCCCCGCTGTTCGGCGAGTCGACCATCCCGAGGCGCGTCAAGGTTGGCCTGGCGGCGCTGATGGCAGTTATCATCTCGCCCACCATCGACCACCTGCCGCTGGTGCCGGTGTACTCGCTGGAAGGCTTCCTGATCATCCTCAACGAGATAGGCATCGGACTGGCGATGGGCTTCAGCATGCGGCTGGTGTTCTCCGCCGTGCAATTCGCCGGCGAAACCATCGGCCTGCAGATGGGCCTGTCGTTCGCCTCTTTCTACGACCGCTCCTCCGGTGGCCAGACCATGGTGCTGGCGCGCTTTCTCAATGTGGTCGCCATGCTGATGTTCCTGGCCATGGACGGCCACCTGATGCTGCTGGCCACCATCGCCGACAGCTTCGCCAGCCTGCCCATCGCCGCCCAGCCCCTCACCGGCGCCGGCTGGGCAGCGGTGGCCGCCTCCGGCGGCACCGTGTTCTCCTCCGGGCTGCTGCTGGCGCTGCCGCTGATCGCCGCGCTGCTCACGCTCAACCTCGCCATGGGCATCCTGAACCGCGCATCGCCCCAGCTGTCGATCTTCGCGGTCGGCTTCCCGGTCACGCTGGGCGGCGGCATCTTGATGATGATGCTGATCATGCCGCAGATGAGCACCTTCATGGCGCGGCTGATCGAGGGTGGGTTGAGTACGGTGGCTACGGTATTGGGGCAGTTTGGGCGGTAGTGGCTACAGCCTGGCCGCAGCTATCAAGCCGGCTGTCACGCCGCTTGCACAAGCTGTCGAGCGTCGCATTGACTGTGCCTTGTTCGATGCCGTTGAGAGACTGGCGGGACAGCCCCGCCATATCAGCCAACTGCTGCTGGGTTAGCCCAAGGGCAATTCGTTTGCGATGAATGGCCGCGCCAAGAACATGGGCGTGCATCATTCGACCTCCCAGTTGGAGTCTGATGATGTCAATTATGGACGACGCGAGCTTTGGGCCCGGACAGTGAGGGCTACCCCTCACCCAACCACCACCTTCAAACCCGATATCGACCGGCAGGAACTCGGCAATCACCTCGGCGTTGCTGCGCAGGTGATTGGTCACTTCGTTCACGGTGAAGCTGCCGCCGCCCGCCAGGGCCATTGGCAGCAGGAGCTGGTCGGCCAGGTGCGGGCCGAGCGTCCCCGGCGGCGCCGGTTGCTGCCTTCAGCCTTCATCGCATTCGTCACGTTCGTCGCGTTCAGCCCTTCACGCACACCACCTGCTTGAGCGTGTGGACGATCTCGACGAGGTCGGACTGCGCCGCCATCACCGCGTCGATGTCCTTGTAGGCCATCGGGATCTCGTCAATGACTTCGGCATCCTTGCGGCACTCGACGCCTTGCGTGGCCAGTCGCTGGTCTTCCACCGAAAACTGGCGCTTGGCTTCGGTGCGGCTCATGGTGCGGCCCGCACCGTGGCTGCAGGAGCAAAACGATTCCGCATTGCCCTTGCCGCGCACGATGTAGGAGCGCGCGCCCATCGAGCCCGGGATGATGCCCAGCTCGCCCGCCTTGGCGCTTACCGCGCCCTTGCGGGTTACCAGCACGTCTTCGCCGAAGTGGCGCTCCTTCTGCACATAGTTGTGATGGCAGTTCACCGCCTCCATCTCCGTGGCAAAGGGCTTGCCGATCACGCCGCGCGCGGCATCCAGCACGTTGGCCATCATCGTCTCGCGGTTGCGGCGCGCGTACTGCTGCGCCCACTCCACCGCGAACACGTAGTCCTCAAAGTGCTTGCTGCCTTCCACCAGGTAGGCCAGGTCGCGGTCGGGCAGGTTGATGAAGTGACGTCGCATATCCGCCCGCGCCAGCTCGATAAAGGTATTGCCGATGGCATTGCCCACCCCGCGCGAGCCCGAGTGCAGCATGAACCAGACCGACTGGCTCTCATCCAGGCAAACCTCGATAAAGTGGTTGCCACTACCCAGCGTGCCCAGGTGATTGCGGTTGTTGGTGCGCTCCAGCTTCGGGTACTTCCGCGTGATGTGCTCGAAGCCGCCGGCCAGCGCGGCCCAGCTCGCGTCCACCACGCGCGGCACGTCGCCCCAGGCGCCATTGTCGCGCCCGCTGCGGTTGTTGGAGCGGCCGTGCGGCACCGCTTTTTCGATGGCCCTGCGCAACGGGCCAAGGCTATCGGGCAGGTCGCTGGCGACAAGCGTGGTCTTGACGGCCATCATTCCGCACCCGATATCCACGCCGACCGCCGCCGGGATGATGGCGCCGCGGGTGGGGATCACCGAGCCGATGGTGGAACCGATGCCCGGGTGTACGTCCGGCATCACGGCCAGATGCTTGAAGATGAACGGCATCTGGGCGGTGTTGGCGAGTTGCGCGCGAGCGCCGTCATCAACAGGCACGCCATGGGTCCACATCTTGACCGGGCGGCCGGTGCCGGACTGGAATACGTCGTAATTCTCCTTGCTCATGTCTTCATCTCTCTTCGCCTTGCGGCGGGACTACACTGGCGTTGGCCAGCAAGATACCCTCCTAATTAACCGTGATGTAGTTCCACAGGCATTCGCCCATAAGCTCTCCTTTTAAATCGTAGAACAATGCGGCATCGCCACGACAAGGATTGGCAGGATTTACGCTGCATCCGCAGCGGCCGGAATTGAACCGGCAATCACCAGATGTAATCAGCCCGGCATTCGCCAGTCACCGCCGAACTTCACGGCTTCACAGCTTCACACTTAACAACTTCAATACGACTTCAATACGTCACTGCGTCATAGTCGAGATCTCGCCCACCCAGTGCCCGGCCTGCAACTGCACGGCGGCGAAGGCGGCAACGTGCTGGGCGTGTGCCGCCGGAGCAAGAGGCAGGCCGAAGCCGGGCGCACGCTGTTTGCCGTATCGCGGCTGGGCAAGAGCAGCCGCAACGACAGCGGCCGGCTGGCCAAGTACCTGGGCAAATGCGGCCTGCCCTTCGTGGCCGCGAGCCAGTCCTAGCTTAGTGCCTCGGCCGCGATCCGCGCGGCGGATGCCAGCACGTCGTTGCGATAGGCCGCGTCCTTGTCGCGTTGCGTGAAATAGATGGCCAGCACGATGGGCGGCTTTCCGGGCGGCCATGCCACGCCAACATCGTTGGCCGTGCCGTAGTCGCCGGAGCCCGTCTTGTCCGCCACCTGCCAGTCCGCCGGCACGCCGGCGCGGATCCGCGTGGCGCCGGTGGTGTTGCCGCGCATCCATGCCACCAGCCTTTCGCGCTCTGCCCCGCCCAGCGCATTGCCCAGCGCGAGCCGTTGCAGGCTGGCTACCATGGCTGCGGGGGTCGACGTATCGCGCGGGTCGCCAGGTATCGCCGTATTGAGCTCCGTCTCCCAGCGGTCGAGCCGGAACTGGTCGTCGCCGATCGAGCGGGCAAACGCGGTCACGGCGGCGGGGCCGCCGAGCAGTTTCATCAGCAGGTTGGCGGCCGTGTTATCGCTGTACTGAAGGGCGGCCGCGCACAGCTCGGCTACCGTCAGGCCGTCGCCGACGTGCTTCTCGGTGATCGGGGAATACGCGACGAGTTCGGCCTTCGTGTAGGCAATACGCCGTTGCAGCAGTCCGTTTTCAGCCGCGCTGCGCTTCAGGATGGCGGATGCCGCCAGCACCTTGAATGTGCTGCAGAACGGGAAACGTTCGTTTGCGCGGTGGCTAATCTGCGCACCGTTGGCCGTGTTCAGCGCCGCGACGCCGAGCCACCCTCCGGCGGCGGATTCAAGGGCGGCAAGGCGGTCTTGCGCCGCGGCGCTCCCTTCAGCTCTGCCCACCAACGAAGTGCAGGCGCCAGCGAAGGGGACCGAGGCAGCAGCGAGCAGCAGCGTGCGACGAACGGGGGAGTGTGTCATCTGTCTTTTCCTAAAATGCCTAAGATGGCGCGGCTACCTGCATCAGAGTGAGCCCAATAGTCCCGGCAACGCCTGGATGAGCGCATCGCGCGCGCGCAATCCTGCGCTGACCGGCTCCTTCCTTTCATCCTGGACCAGGCGCGCAAAGACTACGTTCCGGCCGTCCTTCGTCGCCCAGCCGACAAACCACCCATACCCGTGGCTCCAGTCCTCGGCGCCATTGGCCAGGCGCGGGGCGCCGGTGCCCGTCTTGCCGTGAACGGCCCATCCGTTTGGCAACTCGCCGAGCGCCATGATCCGGCTCGTCATGTCGTAGGCATGCGCGGTCACGGGCAATTTGCGATTGACCACCTTTTGCAGGAAGGCGACCTGCTCCAGCGGCGAGATCTTCAACGACGAGCTCAGCCACGCATGCGTCAGCCCATTGTGCTTGCCGGGGTCACCGGAGAGATCGCCGTTGCCGTACCGGAACTCGCTGATGTACCGCTGGAAGCGCGCTTGGCCAAGCTGTTGCGTCACTTGTTGCGAATACCACACCACCGACGTCTTCATCCAGCTCTGCGGATCCGTGGTGACGCGCTTGGCGGGGTTGCTCTCATGATAGGCCTCGCGATACGGCATGGCCGGCGCATGCGCGTCCGCCAGCAGCCCCGAGTCGAAGCCCATCAGGCTGAGCGGGACCTTGAACGTCGATGCGGCGGTCACGCGCTGGTCGCAAGTGCCCTCTTGTTTAAGCACCTTGCCGCTACTGGCATCCGCCAGGACCGTGCACATCACCTCGGCGCGGGCGGTTGAGAAGGACAGCGCCGCGCAGAGCGCGGTGAAGATGGCGATTGGCTTCAAGATTATCTCCGTGATTTTTATGAGCGCGATCAAATTGGCGGGCCGGGCCGGCGCACGAAACGGAGCATAGGAGCGCAGCGGCATGACGCCAAGCCCACCGGCTGTAACCTGCGTAACATGGCATCCTCAGCGCGCGCGCTGATGGCACAATCCCGGCACGTCCGCTTCACCGCCCCATACAACAGCCCCATACAACAGTCCCGCATGCGCCACCCCGCTCTTGCCATCGAGCTATCCGCCCCCTATCTGGTCAACGGCGAGCCCGCGCGCTACCAGAGCCTGTGGTTGCTCGCCGCCATCTGCGCAGCCGCGCGCAACGGCGGGGCCAGCCTGCCGGCAGTGCACCTGCAAACCCGCTTCCCCGATGCCGCCAATATCCGCATGCTGGTCTCGCGCGCGTTTGCCGACTTCGCGCGCTGGGGCGTGCCGGTGGGCTGGGGGCCGGACTGCGGCCGGGGCATCGCGGGCCTCAACCCGGCGCGCCGCAGCCGCGGGCCGTTCTGGATCGAGCCGGCGGCCTGCAAGCGCGTGCGGTTCAGCGTGGATGGCCGCAGCGCTGGCGATGCGGCGTTGGCGCGCTTCGTGGGGCTGGGCGCTGCCGCCGCGAAGCACGCCGCCCGCCAAGCGGACGAGGCACACCCCGCGGTCGACTACGTGATGCGCGACATCAGCTACTGGAGCCACCTCACGCAAGCCATGCGCGGCATGCAGGACGGCGTGGGCGTTGCCGGCGTTGCAGGTGGTGGTGCCAGCAACGGGGTAGCGGATGCCCTGCGCGCCGCGCAGCGCTGTGCCACCGACGATTTCCAGCATGCCTTCGCGCTGCTCAAGGAAAGCCTGGCGTGGCGGCGCGGCGACGACCTCGCGCGCAGCCGCGCGGCGCTCCAGCGCTTTGACCGCATCGTGGGCACCGGCACAGTGGACACGGCCGTGCCCACCTTCGCCGCCATGGCGCGCGTGGTGCGGGCCTGGGAGCGCTATGCGGGCAACCAGATGGAGGCGGCGCAGGCGGAACTGGAAGGCCTTGGCGCCGATCCCGCGCTGCAGCCCGTGGTGCGCTACAACCCGCGCGTTCGCTTCGAGACCCTCAACCTCGGCGCGCTGATCCACAAGACGGTGGCCATACGCGACATGGCAGCGCAGCCGGAGGCGGCGCGGCAAGCGGCCGAAGCAGCCGTGGCAGGCTTCTCCGGCGCCTTGCAGGCAGCCTACGAGGCGGACTCGGTGGATGCCGCACAGCACGTGGCGGCCAACCTCGGCCTTTGCCTTTGGCTATTCTGGAACCACGCGCTGATCGATCCCGGGCGCGCATGGCCGGCGGGCCAGGTGCAGCGCCAGGCCGTGCGCTGGCTGGGCTTGTCGGAATGGATCTGCGACCGCTTTGGCGTGGGCGGCGGCTCGGCGTGGAACATCATCTTCCTGCTGCGCATCGCGCGCGGCAACTGCGCGCAGGACGGCGGCGGGGCGCTCAAGGCGTTTCGCGCGCAACACCCGCTGCTGCTGGATGAGGCGGTGGACGCGCTGCGCCCCTTCCATGCGCCCTTTGCCCGGGCCAAGGGCTTTATCAGCTGGTCGTCGCTGGCCAGCTTTGCGCTCGACGAGCACGACACCGGCCACGTGCATTACGGCGCCCTGCAGCTCGCCAACCTGCTGCTGGAAGCCAGCTGGTTCCACGCCTTCGAGCACGGCGCCACGCCCACCGCGTTTGCCACGGTGGAGCGCCTGGCCGGGCTGCTCGGCAAGCTGCGCCCGGCGGAGCGCCGCTTCTTCCTCGCGGCCATCACCGCGCTGCCACGCGAGCTGCAACTGGCCGCGACCGAAGCCATCCGCGCCGCGCCGCGCCCTGCCCGCAAGGCCAAGGCAAAGCCGCGTCCGCCAGGCTGACACATAACGTTCATCGTGTCGAAACATCCCATCCGTATATTTCCGCCTCGCTAGCAGGCTTAGCAGGGACAACAGGGAGAGATAACAATGGGTAACCACAAAACGAACTGGCAAGCCGGCCCCGCCTTGCGCGTGGGCCTTGGCGCCATCCTGGCCGTCCTGGCCACAGCCGCCGTGCTGCACGGCTGCGGCAGCGACAACACAGATGCGGCGCCGGTCACCCCGTCCGGCGATGCACCCAGCGCCAGCGCCAACATCCAGGCCGCGTGGGTCGAGATCGGCGACAGCAACCAGGCCATCGCCCGCGTCATCACCAACTATGCGGCGCCGACCTCCGCCGCAGGCAGCGCATTGCCCTCGAACTCCCTTTGCCCGCTGCTGACGGTGGACGGCGTGCAGCAACGCATGGCGCTGCGGATCGGCGCCGGCACGATGGCGCTGCGCACCACCGCCAGCGCCGCGGCCGACTCCAAGGCGTCGGATTTCCCGGTCTCCGTGTGCGAGGCCGCGCTGCCGGCCGGCGCCGCCGCTGCCAGCGTGGCGGGCCAGACGCTGCCGCTGCCCAAGGCCCAGCCGCAACGCGTGCTGGTGCTGGCCGACACCGGCTGCCGCCTGAAGAAGGCGGATAACGCCTACCAGCCTTGCAACGATGGCACCGCCTGGCCGTTTGCCGCGCTGGCCACCACCGCCGCCGGCATGAACCCGGACCTGGTGCTGCATATCGGCGACTACCACTACCGCGAAAACCTCTGCCCGCCCGATATCGCCGGCTGCCAGGGCACGCCGTGGGGCTATGGCTGGGATACGTGGCAGGCCGACCTCTTCAAGCCCGCCGCCCCGCTGATGGCCAAGGCACCGTGGGTGCTCGTGCGCGGCAACCATGAAGAATGCGCCCGTGCCGGCCAGGGCTGGTTCCGCTTCCTGGATCCGCGCCCGTACTCGGACGCGCGCTCCTGCAACGACCCCGCCAACGACAGCAACGCCAACTACTCCGATCCCTATGCGGTTGCGCTGGGCACCGGCTCGCAGGTCATCGTGTTCGACTCGGCCAAGGCCGGCAAGGCCGCGCTGCCCACCACCGACCCGCAGTTCATCGCCTACCAGAAGCAGTTCCAGACGGTGGGCTGGCTGGCCGCCAAGCCGGGCATGACCACCACGATGTTCACCAACCACCATCCCATCCTGGCGTTTGCGCCGGTGGCAGGCAGCAACCCGGCGCCGGGCAACCTGGCCCTGCAGTCGGTGATGAGCAACGCCAACGCCCAGGCCTACTACCCGCCCGGCGTGCAAGTGGCGCTGCACGGCCACGTGCATGACTTCCAGGCCATCAACTTCGCCTCCAGCCACCCGGCCACCATCGTGTCCGGCAACGGCGGCGACAACCTGGACGTAGCGCTGCCCGATCCGCTGCCGCCCGGCACGATTCCCGCGCCCGGCACCGTCATCGACAAGATCACGCACAGCAGCAGCTTTGGCTTCCTGATGATGGAGCGCAACGCGTCGCCCGCCACTGGCTGGACCTTCAAGGCGTACAGCGTGGCCGGCAAGCTGATGGCTACCTGCGTGCAAACCGCCAATACGCTGGCTTGCGACAAGACCGGCTTCCTGGCGCCGTGATCGGGGCCACGCGCGCCACCATCGCCGCCATGGCCGCCCTCTGTCTTGCGGCTGGCGTTGGCGGCGCTGCCCTGGCAGCGCCCGCGCCGGGCGTGGCGCTGATGCCCGGCGCCCCGCCCGCGAGCGTGCTCGACACCATCGGCAACGGCACGCCAAAGGTCGCCGCCAAGGTCGACCCTACCGCCGCCGTGTTCCGCCCCGATCCGGCGCTGGCCGCGCTGGGCAAGCGCATCTTCTTCGATGCGCGCCTGTCCGAGCCGCGCGGCACGTCCTGCGCCGGCTGCCACGACCCCGCGCGCGCGTTCGCGCCGACGCTATCGCCCGCGTCGCTGGCCGGCCCCCACGTGCCCCAGGGCAGCCGGCCCGGCCGCTTCAGCCTGCGCAACGCGCCCTCGCTGCTGTACGTGCGCTACATCCCGCGCCGGTACTTCTACCAGGACGACGACGCGCCTTACGCCTCGCCCTTCGGCGGCCTGTTCGCCGACGGCCGCGCCGATACGTTTGCCGAACAGGCGCGCGGCCCCTTGCTAGATCCCAACGAGATGAACAACGGCACCCCGGCCAGCCTGCTGCGCAAGGTCAAGGGGACCGAGCTGGCGCCCGCGCTGGCGGCGCGTTTCGGCCCCGCCGTGCAGACCGATCCCGAGCAAATGCTGCTGGCGCTCGGCAAGGCGCTGGAGGCCTACCTGCAGAGCGATGAGATGGCGCCGTTCAGCTCCCGCTTTGACGACTACCTGCGCCGTCGCACGCCGCTAGCCCCGGCGGAGGCTCGCGGCCTGGCCTTGTTCAAGAATCCGGACAAGGGCAACTGCATGACCTGCCACACGCTCTCGGACACCGCCAGCCGGCCTGAGCGCTCGCTGTTCACGGATTTTGGCTACGATGCGATAGCCGTGCCCCGCAACCGCGCGCTGGCCGCCAACCGCGATCCCAAGCGCTTCGACAATGGCCTGTGCGACACCGCCCGCCGCCTGCGCTGGCCCGAGCCGGAGCAATGGTGCGGCTACATCCGCACGCCCGGCCTGCGCAATGTCGCGGTCCGCCAGAGCTTCATGCACAACGGCGTGTTCACCACGCTGCGCGATGCCGTGGCCTTCTACAACACGCGCTCGACCGATCCGGGCAAGTGGTATCACGGCGCCAGGACGTTCGATGACGTGCCGGCGGCGTATCGGGGCAATATCAATATCAACTCGACGCCGATGAACCGGCGCGCGGGGACCACGCCGGCCATGACCGAGGCCGAGATCGACGATCTCGTGGCGTTCCTGCGCACGCTGACCGATGCGCCCTATGTGGGCCTCATGCCGGCAGCCACGACTGCGAAGCCCTAGCGGGCTGGCTCCGCGCAGACTGCCTCGGCCTCGAACCCGCGAAAGACCCGTTGCGTGGGATCCGGCGCGGGCTCGATCTCGCCGCCGTCCTTGCCCGCCAGCCGCAGCACCTGCCCGGCGCAGCTCTTCGCCGCGGCATTGCGCTGGTAGCGGAACTCGTACTGCCAGCCCGGCAGCGGCACAAAGGAAATCCCCACCGCACACCGGTACGGCAGATCGCCGGGGGCCGCCGCCGCGGCGGCCGCGGTCAGGTAGAGGCGCTGGCCAGCCACCAGCCACCGCTCGCGCGTGCGGCTGGGCGGCTCCGGCGACGTCCCCGCCATGGCCAGGTCGCGCTCCGTGCCCATCGCGGTCAACTGCTTGCCGGTACCGGCCAGCAGGAGCGGCTTGGGCGGCTTCGGGCACTTGGTGGCATCCACCACGTTGAAGGTTGTGTTGTCGTCCGTGTTGGTCACCAGCCGGATGCGGGCGGCGGGCGTGCCGGTCTCGACCCGATAGTGGGAAATGCAGCCGGACAGGGCAAGCGCCAGGATGCAGATCGATCCGGGCGGGATGGCGGTTTTGCGGACTTTCGACATGGGGATGCAGGAAAGTTGGCCATCGGCAAAGCATACCTGCTTTGATTTCATGGCGGTTTTCCCCAAGAGGCCAACCGTATGACGCATGGCACAATGGCCACGAACGTGCGCGTTCGGTCTGTCAGGTGGCCGCGCAAGATCAGGGCCATCGAGGAACGGGTCAACCAACGGCTGTTCGAGCGCACCACCCGCTTCGTCCGCCCTACCCGCGCCGCCATGGTGCTGGCGCGCCACTGGCGCGAGGCGCTGGTCAGCTATCAGGCGGGGCTTGCGGAGATTGGCGCAACGGACGCCGACCTGGCTGGCTCGCTGTTGATTGGCGTGAGCGCAACCTCCCGGTTCGGCGAGTGGCAGAAGTTCAGCGACCTGTTCTTTCAGACCTTTCCCAGCGTGAATGGCCGCATCGAGTCGATGCCTTCGCAAGACGTGGTGTTCTATGTGCGCAACGGCGACCTGGACGTCGGCTTTTGCGGCGGCCCGATCGCGGACGACAGCCTGGGCGTCATCCAGGTCGAACAGATCCGCTACCGCGCGCTCCTGCCTGACGACCATCCGCTGGCGGGGTTTTCATGCTTCTAGCTGCTGGCGCGGCTGGGCGACTTTGATGGTTGATGGGCTGGACGTGTTTTGGCGCTTCTAGCTGCTGTCGCGGCTGTACGGTGTTGGCCGTTTTAGAACGTGTGAGATGTCACTTTTCTTTACTCGTAAAGAGGGTGGAGACAAAAG
>NZ_BAAILO010000259.1:0-46916 GCF_054589115.1 Cupriavidus sp. 8B
CGCCGAGCGCAACCGCGAGCCGGTGCGCAAGATCACCGACAGCCATCCCGACATGGACTGGGACGACGCCTACGCCATCCAGGACGCGATCCGGGCACGCAAGGAAGCACGCGGCACCCGCATCGCCGGCCTCAAGATGGGGCTGACCTCCTTCGCCAAGATGCGCCAGATGGGCGTGACCGATCCAGTCTACGGTTTCCTGACCGACTACGGCGCCTGCATGGACGGCGGCGCCATCGACACCGCGTCGCTGATCCACCCCAAGGTGGAGGCCGAGATCGCCTTCGTGCTCAAGCATCCGCTCAAGGGGCCGGGTTGCCATATCGGCGACGTGCTGGCCGCCACCGACTTCGTGCTGCCGGCGGTGGAGGTGATCGACTCGCGCTACGAGAACTTCCGCTTCGACCTCAAGAGCGTGATCGCGGACAACACTTCGTCGGCCCGCTTCGTGGTGGGCGGCACGCATCGCAGCGCCGAGGGGATCGATCTGAAGAACCTCGGCGTGGTGATGGAAAGGAACGGCGAGGTGGTCGCCACCGCCGCCGGTGCGGCTGTGCTGGGCCATCCGGCCAGCAGCGTGGCCATGCTGGCCAACATGCTCGGGGCGCGCGGGCGCGAGCTGCCGGCCGGCACCTTCATCATGACCGGCGGCGTGACGGAGGCCATCGCGGTGGCGGCTGGCGACAACATTACCGTGCGCTACCAGCACCTGGGCACGGTATCGATGCGGTTCGTCTGATGGCAGCGCAGGTCAGAGGGAGCAAGACTGCGTGTTCCCAATGACATCTGAAATATGACAGGAGCAACACCATGCCCATCATGCAAGTTTTTTTGATCGAAGGCAGGACCGATGAACAGAAAGCCCGCCTGATCGGCGCGCTGACCAACGCCGCCGTGGAGTCGATCGGCGCCCCGCGCGAAACCGTGCGCGTGCTGATCACCGAAATGCCCAAGGCGCATTTCGGCATCGGCGGCAAATCGGCCAGGGAATTGGGCCGCTAATGGACTGCGGCGGCAAGGGAGAGTCAGCATGGATATGAAAGCAGGCAAGCACAAGGTAGCCATCATCGGCTCGGGCAATATCGGCACCGACCTGATGATCAAGGTAATGCGGCATGGCCGCCATCTGGAGATGGGCGCGATGGTCGGCATCGATCCCACCTCCGACGGTCTGGCGCGCGCCGCGCGGCTAGGCGTGCCGACGACCGCCGGGGGCATCGAAGGCCTGCTGGCGATGGAGAGCTTTGGCGATATCCGCATCGCCTTCGACGCCACCTCGGCCGGTGCGCACGCGCACCATAACCAGTTGCTGCAGCAGCACGGGGTGCGGGTGATCGACCTGACGCCGGCGGCGATCGGCCCCTATGTGGTGCCGGTGGTCAACCTGGATCAGCACCTGGAGGCCAGCAATATCAACATGGTGACCTGCGGCGGCCAGGCCACCATCCCGATGGTGGCGGCGGTATCTCGCGTGGCCAAGGTGCATTACGCGGAGATCGTGGCCTCGATCTCCAGCAAGTCTGCCGGGCCGGGCACGCGCGCCAATATTGACGAGTTCACCGAGACCACCAGCCAGGCGATCTGCTCGGTAGGCGGTGCAGCGCGTGGCAAGGCCATTATCGTGCTGAACCCCGCCGAGCCGCCGCTGATCATGCGCGATACGGTGTTCACGCTGTCCGATCCAGCCGACGAGGCGGCTATCGAGGCGAGCATTGCGGAGATGGCGCAGGCCGTGCAGGCCTACGTGCCGGGCTACCGGCTCAAGCAGCGCGTGCAGTTTGAACGCATTCCCGCTTCTGCGCCGCTGAACGTACCGGGCATCGGGCCCGCCAGCGGATTGAAGACCACAGTGTTCCTGGAAGTGGAGGGCGCCGCTCACTACCTGCCGGCCTATGCCGGCAACCTCGACATCATGACTAGCGCCGCGCTGACCTGCGCCGAGCGCCTGGCCGAGACCAGCCTGGCAGCCATCTGACCGTGCACGAGGAGATAGACATGGATCTGAACAAGAAGCTTTATATCTCGGACGTCACCCTGCGTGACGGCAGCCACGCCATCCGGCACCAGTACAGCCTGGACCACGTGCGCCGCATTGCCGCCGCGCTGGACGCAGCGGGGGTGGACTCGATCGAGGTCGCGCACGGCGACGGCCTCTCTGGCTCGAGCTTCAACTATGGCTTCGGCGCGCATACCGATGTCGAATGGATCGCCGCGGTAGCCGATACCGTGCGCCACGCCAAGGTGGCGACGCTGCTGCTGCCCGGCGTGGGCACGTTGCACGACCTGCGCGCCGCCTACGATGCCGGCGCGCGCGTGGTTCGCGTGGCCACGCACTGCACCGAGGCGGATGTATCGCGCCAGCATATCGAGTACGCGCGCGAGCTTGGCATGGACACGGTGGGCTTCCTGATGATGAGCCACATGACCACGCCCGCCGCGCTGGCGCAGCAGGCCAGGCTGATGGAAAGCTACGGCGCGCAGTGCGTCTACGTGGTCGATTCCGGTGGGGCCCTAAACATGAGCGATGTGCGCGACCGCTTCCGCGCATTCAAGGACGTGCTCAAGTCCGAGACCCAGACCGGCATTCACGCACACCACAACCTGAGCCTGGGCGTGGCCAACTCCATCGTCGCGGTGGAAGAGGGCTGCGACCGTGTGGACGCGAGCCTGGCCGGCATGGGTGCGGGCGCAGGGAACGCGCCGCTGGAGGTGTTCATCGCAGCCGCCAGCCGGCTGGGTTGGAAGCACGGCTGCGACCTCTACACCCTGATGGATGCCGCTGACGACATCGTACGCCCGTTGCAGGACAGGCCAGTACGTGTGGACCGAGAAACCCTGGCCCTGGGCTACGCCGGTGTTTACTCGAGTTTCCTGCGCCATGCCGAAGCCGCAGCAGCACGCTACAAGCTGAAGACCGTCGACATCCTGGTGGAGCTGGGGAAGCGTCGCATGGTCGGTGGCCAGGAGGACATGATCGTCGATGTGGCGCTCGACCTGGTTACGCAGCGAGGCGGAGAACACGCCGAAGCTTAGCGACAGCCTTCGCCGTGGATTGACAGACCTGGCGAATCTCGGACGTGCCGGGTCATGCCGGCACGTACGGCTGGGCATTTGCCACCTTGACGGAGGCCTGGTGGCGCTCTCGCAACGTCAGCCAATAACTATATGACAGCGAATGGAGGAGGAAACATGAGGATTCGTAAGATGGCCGCTGCGCTCCTGATGGCAGCTCCCGGATTGGCCGCCGCGCAGAACGCGACGTTATATGGCGTCGTCGACACCGGCATCGCCTTCGTCAATGGCGTCGGCCAGGCACGCGACACCCAAACCTTCATGCCTAGCCTGACCGGTACCGTTCCGTCCCGTTGGGGCTTGCGCGGGAGCGAAGACATCGGCGGCGGCAACAAGGCGATCTTCTGGCTGGAGTCTGGCTTCCTGCCAGACAGCGGTGCGTCGGGCCAGGGAGGGCGCCTGTTCGGCCGCCAGGCGCTGGTAGGCCTCTCCGGGCGCTGGGGGCAGGTGGCACTCGGGCGCCAGTACACGATGCTCTTCTGGGCCATGGCCGAGCCCGACATGCTTGGCCCAAATCTCTTTGGTTCCGGATCGCTCGACAGTTACATACCGAATGCGCGCGCGGACAATGCCGTGTCCTACAAAGGCACCTTTGGTGGCCTGACGGTTGGCGCCACCTACAGCTTCGGTCGCGACACGGTCAACGCCGGCCCGAGTCCGGCCGGCACCAATTGCGCGGGGGAGAACCCGGCAGACATGCGATCGTGTCGTGAGTGGTCGGCGCTCCTGAAATATGATGCGGCGCGCTGGAGCGTAGCGGCGGCCTACGATTCGTTGCGAGGCGGGCCTGGTGCCTTTGCTGGCCTGACAAGCAGCGCCCTCACGGACGACCGGCTTTCCCTCAACGGGTATTTCATGGTGGGAGAGGCGAAGATCGGAGGCGGATGGCTGCGCCGCGACAACCGGGCCAGCGCGACGCCGCGCAGCGACCTCTATTACCTTGGGACATCCTACCCGATCACGCCGACGATCAGCGTCGATGCAGAGGCCTATCACCTTCGCTTTCACAACAGCCCGAACAAGGCATGGATGTTCGCGGGCCGCGGCACCTATGCGTTCTCAAAACGGACATCCGTGTATGCGACGGCAGGCTTTATCGACAATCTCGGAAACCTCGCTTTGTCCGTCAACAGTGGCCAGGCCGGTACCAACCCGGTGCCAGGTGGAAACCAGCTTGGCGCAATGGTCGGCTTGAAGCACATATTCTAGGCGAGCGGCTTTTGCACGGCGCCGGGGAGCGCGCATGGAGCCGCGTGAAGCGGGACGGCCGGAAATGTTGCTTAGAACAATTCCGGCCGATTTTGTTGTCAAAGCTCATGCACGCAAGCCGTTTCCACTTTCCACCCTGGGTCTGTCACGTGCGCCGGCGCGGCCCGCCAATCTCTACGCTGCTTGCGCGATCGTGAACTCGAACTCGCCAATGTTTTCGATCCACTGCTTGACGACATCGCCCGGCTTCAGGAAGTCCATGTTCGGCATGCCGACCCCGGCCGGCGTACCCGTCAGGACAACGTCGCCCGGCAGGAGCGTGACGCGCGAGGACAGATGGGAGATCTGGTCGGCGATGTCGAACAGCATCTGATTGGTGTTGGAATCCTGCTTGAGCTTGCCGTTGACCCACAGTTTCATGCTCAGGTTCATCGGGTCGCCGATGCATTGCGCAGGCGTGATGGCCGGACCCATCGGGCAGGAACCGTCGAATGACTTCTGGCCGATCCAGTCATAGCGGAAGGGCGAGCTCTCTGCCACTTCGGGGCGGAAGATGTGGTCGCGAGCGGACAGGTCGTTGGCGACGGTATAGCCAGCTACATGGTCAAGTGCTTTGTCCCGCGGCACATCCTTCGCAGGCTTGCCGATGACGACCGCCAGTTCCACCTCCCAGTCGAGCATCTTCGACCCGCCGGGCAGCGCCACCTTGCTGCCGGGGCCCACCACGCTCGAGCCGGTCGCCTTGAGTGAGTGCCAGGGCTTCTCGCCGCTTCCCTTCGGATCGGCGTTGATGTTGAGATTTAGACGCGCTTTCATTTCCTCTACATGGTCCTTGTAGTTCGCTCCCGCGAAATAGATGTTCCGCGGCGCCGGAAGCGGGGCAACCAGTTGGGCATGCTTCACGTCCTCTCGCTCGGCCAGATTGGGGCCAAGCGTCGCGAGTCTTGCGCAAGCGTTGGACCAGTCCGCGAGCACTTCGAGCATGTCGTTGTAGGCGCGGGATTGGTAGATTTTTCCGTTGGTCATCATGCCGGTGCGCACGCCATCGGGCACCTTGAAAGTAACGAGCTGAATCATTTAGTCTGCCTTTCCGAAGATATTGAGTTCAGGAAGCGCGTTGAGGTCGACTTTTTCGTCGTCTGAGAATCGGTCCCCGAAATCGAAGAAGTCGTCATGTTGGAATCCGTTAGCGTAGTACTGGATCTCCCACCAGTTGTGGTCCAGGTCTTCCAGGTAGAACGAGTACACGCTGTGCTGCTCTTGCGGTTCCAGCACCTGGCGGATCTTGTATTGGTCTTTGTACTTGAGCGCCGCCTGGTAGGCAGCGTCCACGCTGTCGCGCGACTTGACGTCCAGCCCCCAATGGTTAAGCACGTTGCAGGGATGGACCGCCTCGCCGACTTCCACGCACACAATGTGAAAGCGCATACCCAGGCGAACCGACATCGACGGTTTGGCGTGGCGGCGGCACTCCAGGCCGAGGAACTCATCGTAGAACTTGCGGGACGCCTTCAGGCTGTAGCATTCCAGGGTGCCATGTCCCAGGCAGAAGGGCTTTACGAGCGAATCGCGCTCCGGGACGGGCACGGTGAAGTCCGCGGGAATGGCGTCTTCGATGTTGATTTCCATTGTGTTATCTCCTCCATATTGGCGGTCAGATCAAGCCGGTCAGCTCAAGCTGCGGCTTTCTGCCTGTCTGCTTCGTTGATGAAAGAATCGGCGTAGAACTCGCCTTCCGGAAGGCCGCACCGCACCGTAAAATCGCGGCGGGCGGAATCGACGACGACCGGCGCGCCGCAGGCATACACCTGACAGGCGGACATGTCGGGGAAATCTTCCATGACCGCCTCGTGCACGAATCCGCTGCGACCAGTCCAGTTGCATCCCGGGGTGGCGTCACTCACGACAGGAATGAACTTGATGTGGTCGTGGTCGGCGACCCATTTCTCGACAAGCGCAGCCATGTAGAGGCATGCGCGTGTGCGGCCGCCCCAGTAGAGGGTGATGGGACGCGTGTTTGCGCACACGATGCTGTAGTCGATGATGGACTTGATCGGTGCGAAGCCGGTGCCCGAAGCAAGCATGATCATCGGTTTGTCGCTCCGCGCGCGCCAGTAGAAGGACCCGAGCGGCATTTCCAGCATCATGGTTTCGCGCAGCCTCATCGTGCTGAACACGTGTTCCGTGAAGCGGCCACCGGGAACGAGGCGGACGTGCAGGTCGAACTGCCTCACACCTTCGCTGACGGGGGCGGTCGCGATCGAGTAGCTGCGCCGCGTGCCGTCCTTGAGCAGGAAGTCAACGTACTGGCCGGCCTTGAAGACGGCCGGCTCGTTGGGCGGCAGGCCGATGGTGACCAGCATGACGTCTGGCGCTACCCTTTCGAGATGCAGTACGCGGCACGGCAGACGGCGCACCGGGAAAGCTTCCCCGGGGTCCAGTTCGCGGACTTCGATGCTGCAGTCGCCGATGGCTTTGGCCGAGCACAGCAGCGCCTTGCCGGCGCGCTTGTCGTCGTCGCTGAGGTAGGTCGGGTGGACATTGCCGAAATCAACCTTGCCTTGCTTGACGGTGCCGCGGCAGGTGTTGCAGGCACCTGAGCGGCAGCTGTAAGGCATGAGGAGGCCGGCAGCCAGGCCGGCCTTCAGGATAGTCTCGCCGTCGTCGCACTGGAACTGGTTGCCACTGGGCAGCAGGGTGATCGTGTGCCTGGTCATGACAAAAACTCCCAAGCCACTGCAATCGGGGAATTGGGCGATGCCGTGGCACGCGCAGACATAAGCGCTGACGGCTGCAGGTCCGATGTCTTCATTGCGTCTCCTCCTTCTTCGGGAATGTGATGGGAGGTTAGGGCGCGACCCGCGGTGCGTCTATGCAGTAGCGTCAATGTAAGTTATTGGCGCAGTGAATACCGGGGGAAAGAAGTCGTAAGGTGCGAGGCAGAAATCACCGGGATCAGGCCGGCTAGCGGATGAAATGTGCTCTGCAAGCATTAACAGAGCATTGATCCTGGCAATGTCGTCCGGAGTGTCAGGCAGCAGAAAACAGGCTCTTGAACTGGGCGCGCAGCCACTGATTGGCAGGGTCGTGGTGATAGCGTGCGTGCCAGTACTGGAATATCTCGATATGCGGAATCTCGAACGGCAGGTCGAAGACCTGCACGGCGGCCGTTTCGCAGAACGCCTGCGCCAGCACGGACGGTACGGTCATGATCAGGTCGGTGCTGGAGATGATCTTCGGGATGCCGAGCGAATTCGCTACGCGCAACGCGACGCGGCGCCGCACGCCGTGTTTCATGAACTCCTGCGCGAGGAGCGCTTCCAGCGCGGCGTGATTGCCGAGTGTGGGCACGTAGGAGATGTGCGAGGCGCTCAGGTAGGCGGGGAGGGTAAGGGTCCCGTCTATATGGGGATGCCCCATGCGCGCAACGGCGACGTAATGACCTGTCGCCACGCGCTGGCGAAAAAAGTTCGGCCCGAAATCCGAGAAATAGCCAATCACAAGGTCGACGTCGCCATTGGGCATCGCCGCCTGCGCCTGCTGCGATGTCATTTCGATAGCCTCAAGGTCTACCCGGGGCGCAATCTCGGCGAAGCGGGTGACGATCTTCGGCAGGAAGACGCGTTGTCCCATCTCGTTCATGCAGATGGAAAAACGCCGGCAGGAAGTCATCGGGTCGAAGTGCCGCTTGTCCTCGATCGCCCGGCGGAGTTGTCCCAGCGCTTCCTGGACCTGTTCCGCCATTTGCAAGGCCAGCGGCGTCGGCCTCATGGCGCCGTCAGAACGCACGAACAGCGGATCGCCGAAGAAATTCCGCAGGCGCGCGAGCGCGTTGCTCGTGGAAGGCTGGGTCAGCCCCATTTCCTCCGCGGCCCTGGACACGCTGCCAACGCGGATCATCGCATCAAAAACGAGCAGGAGATTCAGGTCCAGGGAGTAGAGCTTGTTCATCGTCGCATCGGGGGGCGAATTGATGGTATCAATATTAGCTCGCGGCACGCGGCACGCGGGAGGAGGGAGGAGGGAGGAGGGAGGAGGGAGGAGGGCTGAGCCACGGGCGCGTCAATCAAACTCCGGACGCGTTACGATCGATTGCGCCTCCGGGGAGAGGGGCGTTACTGCCCCAAGCGCTCCCGCAGGAACTCGATGAAACGCAGCGTCTTTGCGGGCAGCAGGCGCGTCTCGGTGATGGCATAGACGGGGAGTGGCGTTGCCTGCCACTGTGGCAGCACGCGACGCAGTAGCCCATTGGCCACGTCGTCGCCGATGATGGCTTCCGCCAATACGGCGATGCCGAGGTCGAGCGCGGCCAGGCGCCGGATCATGCCAACGCTGTTGAGCAAGAACCGGCCGCCGACCGCGACCTCAACCGTTTTCGTCGCGTCATGCAATGTCCATGCGCTGGCCTCCGTCGTGCGCAGGCGCAGACACTCGTGCCGCACGAGGTCGGCCGGCTGGCTTGGCTCGCCGAAACGTTCAATATATTGCGGCGAAGCGTAAAGATAGCGTGGCACAAGGGCGAGCCGGCGCGCGATCAGGTTCGAACTTGGCGGCTCCCCAATGCGGATCGCGACATCGACCGGCTCGGCCACCAGATCGACGCGCCGCGACGTGAGGTCGAACTCGAAGCTGATGCCGGGATAGCGGCTGGCGAATTCCGCGATCAGGGGTGCCAGGAAGACATTGGCGAAATCCACCGGCAGCGACGCGTGCAACACGCCGCTCGGCTGCGCCAGGAGCTCGCCGAGCTGCTCGTGCGCAAGCCGCGCCTCGTCGACGATGCGCTTGCAACGGTCGAAATAGATCTGGCCGGCCTCGGTTGGCTCGATCTTGCGCGTCGTGCGGTGCAGGAGCCGTAGCCCGATGGCCTTTTCCAGGCTGGTGATGCGGCGCGACAACGTCGAGTTCGGCATGCCGATTGCCTCCGCCGCACGGCGAAAGCTCTTGGCTTTGACGACCTCGACGAACAGGGCCATGTCGTTCAGCAGTTCCATCTTGATTGCTCCATTGGTGGATCAATCAATTCAATCTTGCCATATTTATCCCGTGGATGGTTTGCTGGATCATGCTCTACATCAACCAATCACTTCGGAGCACAGCATGAACCAGCTATTCACCCCCATTCGCATCGGCCGCCATTCCCTGCCCAACCGCCTGGTCATGGCCCCGATGACCCGTTCGCGCGCCGATGACGCGGGCGTGCCAGGCGACGTTGTCGCCACCTACTACGCGCAGCGCAGCGGCGCCGGCCTGATCGTCAGCGAAGGCGTCTATCCCTCCGAGACAGGCAAGGGCTATGTACGGACCCCCGGCATCCACAATGACACCCAGGTGGCGGCCTGGAAGCGCGTGACCGAGGCTGTGCACGCCAACGGCGGACGTATCTTCATGCAACTGATGCACAGCGGGCGCATCTCCCACCCGTCGCTGCTGCCGGGCGGTGCGCTGCCGGTGGGGCCGTCGCCGATCAAGCCGGCCGGCCAGACCTGGACCGCCGACGGCCTGCAGGATTTCATCACCCCGCGAGCCCTGAGCGTGGCCGAGATCGCCGACGTTGTTGCGGACTACCGCCTGGCGACGCGCCGCGCCCTGGCAGCCGGCTTTGACGGTGTCGAACTGCATGCCGCATCGGGCTATCTGCCCGAACAATTCCTCTCGTCCGGCAGCAATCAGCGCCAGGACGAGTATGGCGGTTCCGTCGCCAACCGCGCCCGCTTTGTGCTGGAAGTGCTGGAGGCGATGGTGGCTGAGGCCGGCGGCGACCGCGTCGGCATCAAGATTTCGCCGGAAATGGGCTTCAATGACGTCATCGACGCCACGCCGCAGGAGACTTACACGTACCTGGTCGAGCAAATGCGCCGGCTCGATCTCGCATACCTGCACGTCGCCCTGTTCGGCGCCAGCGTTGACTACCACGCGCTGCTGCGGCCGCGCTTCGATGGCGCTTACCTGGTCGGCGGCGGACTCGATCAAACTGCCGCCGAGGCCCTCCTGGCTTTGGGGCGCGCCGACGCCACTGTTTTCGGTAGTGCCTTCCTGGCCAACCCGGACCTGCCCGAGCGCTTGCGCCAGGGCGCGGCGCTCAACGCTCCCGACAAGGCGACGTTCTACACGCCCGGCGCGCAGGGTTACACCGACTACCCCGCCTTGAGTGCGGAAGAAACTGCCTGAGGACTGCCGCCATGCCAGCCATAGCCCGCCTGCAGCGCGTGAACCATGGCAGCCGAGACCGGCAAGACCGTGCACATGCTGCAGTTAAAACCCTAGGAGAATCATGATGACTTACGAGAAATTCAGTGCCGACAATGCCGCCTTGCTGCTGATCGATCACCAGGTCGGCACCATGGGCTGGGTGAAATCCATTTCGTTCGAAGAGATGAAACGCAATGCGCTGATGCTGGCGCAGGCAGCTCGCATCCTGAAGCTGCCGGTTGTGCTGACCTCCAGCATGGAAGAGCACGCGCAAGGGCCGCTGCTGAGCGAACTGGAATCAATCCTGCCGTCCGAATTCGCTGCCCGCATCCAGCGGCTTGGCATCGTCAATGCCATGGATGACGACAATTTTGCCGCGGCTGTCAAGGCAACCGGGCGCAGGAAGCTGATCATTGCCGGTGTCACCAATGACGTGTGCACGGTCTATCCCGCGCTGAGCCTGGTGCGCGATGGTTTCGAGGTACAGGTAGTCGCCGACGCGGGCGGCTCGCCGAGCAAGATGGCCGACGACATCGCCCTGCGCCGGATGGAGCGCGGCGGCGTAACCCTGACCAGTACCAACCAACTGATCGCGGAACTTGCCGGTAGCTGGGCCACGCCAGAAGGTGGCCAGTTGGTACAGGTGCTGATGGGGGCGCTGCAAGCTTGAGAAAAAGCAGGTACCGAATGAAATCGTCCTGGCGGACCGGTTGATGGGAGCATCTTAATTCTCCATGTACTGCCGTGGCGTGGAAGCCACTCCCATTCCCGCAACCCTGTCCTATAATGATTGACTCCACAATCATTGATGGAACAACAAAATGATTTCGCAGCCTCGCGAGGCGCATAGCAGCGGGCAGGTGCTGCCATTCCGCGAATCCCTGCTGGCCATGCTGGGTATCGCATTCGTGGTGATGTTGGTAGCACTTGACCAGACCGTGGTCGGCACCGCGCTGCCTACCGTGGTGGCGGAACTGCAGGGGTTCGAGTACTACGCCTGGGTGGCGACGGCCTATCTGCTGATGTCGGTGATCACGGTGCCGATTTTCGGGCGGCTGGGCGATTACTACGGGCGAAAGCCCTTCGTGATGGCGTCCATCGTCGTGTTCACGCTGGCTTCCGCGCTGTGCGGCATGGCGACTAGCATGCCGTTCCTGGTGCTGGCCCGTGGGCTGCAGGGCATTGGCGGCGGCATGTTGGTGGGCACTGCCTTTGCCTGTATCCCTGACCTGTTCCCCGATTCGCATGTGCGCTTGCGCTGGCAGGTGATGATGAGCGCGGCGTTCGGCATTGCCAATGCGGTGGGGCCGTCGCTTGGCGGCGTGCTGACCGAGGCCTACGGCTGGCGCTCGGTGTTCTACGTGAACTTGCCGGTGGGCTTGCTGGGGTTGTGGTTTGCCTGGCGATACCTGCCGCACTTGCGCCAGCAGACCAATACCGGCGCGATCAAGGTGGATTGGCTCGGCGCGGCGTTGATCGGCGTGGGGCTGGGCGGCTTGCAGTTGTGCGTGGAGCTGATGCCCGAGCGTGGGTTTGGGCTGGTCACCGGCGGATTGCTGTTGATGTCGGTGTGCGCACTGGTTGGCCTATGGCAATGGGAGCGCCGCACGCCGAACCCGATCCTGCCGCTGGAGATGTTCCGCAATCCAGGGCTGGCGCCGTTATTCCTGCTGGCCGTGTTCGTCGGCTTCGCGATGTTCTCGCTGCTGCTGTACGCGCCGCTGCTGTTCCAGGGTGGCTTTGGCTATTCGCCGAAGGAGGCAGGCGTGCTGGTGACCCCGCTGGTAGTGTGCATCACGGTGGGCAGTATCATCAACGGGCGCATCATCACGCGCATCCGGCAGCCTAACAATATGCTGTATGCGGGATTCGCCATGCTTGCGCTGGCCTGCCTGGGCCTGTCCCAGGCGACGCGCGGGATGTCGCATCATCTGTTGCTGGGCATGATGTTGCTGTGTGGCTTCGGGCTGGGCTTCATCATGCCCAACCTGACGGTGTTCGCGCAGCAGACCGCGGGCCGCGAGCATCTGGGCATTGCCACGGCGATGCTGCAGTCGCTGCGCATGGTCGGCGGCATGATCGGTACCGCCGTGGTGGGCACGCTGGTCACGCGCAGTTACCTGAGTGGCGTGCACGATGCGCTGCAGAGCGCCGGTGCCGGCCAGTGGCAGGCGCGCATGGCGGACCCGCAGATCCTGATCGACCGCGCGGCGCAGGCCAGCCTGCTGTCGCAGCTGGAGGCGGCCGGACATAATGGCGCCCTGTTGCTGGAGCAGGCGCGGCTGTCGCTGGTCGGGGCCATCCACATGGGGCTGGCGCTGGCCGCGGTGATCGCGGTGCTGGGCCTGTGGCGTTCGCGGCGGGTGCCGCCGATCAAGCTGGAGCGTGCCGTCAAGCCGGTCATGGCAACGGAGTAGGGCGCCGGACTAGCCGATAATGTCGTGAGGTTGCCCGTCGCGTGACGGTGACCCAAGCAGGAGACTGGAGTGGAATTGGAGCGTCAAAGCCTGGCTGTGCTACAGCAGTTCGGGCGAACTTACCGGGCCTATGCGGCGGCTTTCGAGCAGCGCATCGGCCATCCTTTGCCGCGTTGGCGCATTCTTTCCGCGTTGTACGCCCACGCCGGGCCCATCGCGCAGAAGCCCCTTGCCGACCGCGTCGGCATGGACCCGGGCGCGCTCACGCGCCAGCTCAAGGCGCTGCAGGAGCTCGGCTGGGTGGAGCGCAACACCAGCGAGCGCGACAACCGCGTGACCAACGTCACCCTGTCGGCGCTCGGCCATGGCATCGTGGAGCAGGCAATGCCGCTGCGCTCGGCGTTTCTGCAGGACGTGCTGGAAAACGTCTCCGAGACCACCATGCGTAATCTGTCCAAGGGGTTGGAGGAGCTTGAGGGCGGCATTGCCGAAGCGGTGCTGCGCACGCAGCAGGACAAGGCTGATGCCGTGTGAGCGCGGCATCAGCGATGAACCTGCCTTAACGACCCTAACTGCCGTAACTACCCTTGGGGCCGAGCCAGTTGCAGCCGCAGCGGCGCCGTCCACACCTCGGCCAGCAGCACGCCCAACACCGTGAGCACCCCGCCGACCGCGTGATATGGCGCGAGCGATTCGCCAAGCAAGCCCGCTGCAATCAGCGCGGTGAGCAGGGGAATCAGGTTGAAGAACATGCTCGCGCGGCTCGGCCCGATGCGGGCGACGGCGTGCATCCATACCAGCGGCGCGACCATCGACGCCATGAGCCCGGCGAACCCTACCAGCGGGAGATTGGCAGCCGAGAGGCCCATCCTTGGCGTGAGCAGGTATAGCGGAAGCAGAGCGATGACCGCGACGACGATCTGCAGGTAGAGCAACTGCAATGCAGGCACGTCTTTCATGTTCCAGCGCTTGAGCAAGATCACGTAGACCGCGTAGGCCAGCATGGCCAGCAGCATCAGCGCGTCCCCCAGGTTGGCGCCGCTTGTCAGCAGGCTGCCCAGGTTGCCGGACGACACGACCACCAGCACGCCGGTAATCGACAGCACGGACCCCGCCACGGCGCCAGCGGTCAGGCCCTGTCCCAGCAGCAAGATCGACAAGGCCAGCACCATCATCGGCGTGAGCGAGCCGATGATGCCCATGTGCGTGGCCGTGGTCATGTAGGCGGCGTAGTAGGCCAGGCACTGATAGGCCACCATGCCGAGCAGGCCCAGCACCGCGATCCGCCCCAATCTGGGCCGGATCGCTGGCCAGTTGCGCAGCACCGGGCGTAGCGCCAGCGGCGTAAAGAGCAGGGCCGCCAGCAGCCAGCGGTAGAAACTGATCTCAGCCGGCGCGATGGTGCCGGCGGCCATCTTGCTGACGACGGTGTTGCCCGACCAGATCACGACGGCCAGGAGCGGGAAGGCGTATTGCCACATGAGCGCTTTCTCTGATGTGTATGGAACGCTATCATGAGCGCGTCTGTGTTGATCTATATAGCTCGATTAGGACATATCGACCGGAATTCCGGACTCTGTGTAGCGACGACCCGATGAGCATGGCTATGGCTGACAAGCGGCGTTTTCTGCCGATCCTGGATGTCGAAGGGATGGAAGGCCCCTTCTACTTGCGTTACGACGAGTTCGGCGCCGATACGCAGGCACAGGCGCACAGCCATAGCTGGGGCCATCTGAACTACGCCGCGCACGGCGCGATGCAGATGGAAACCGAAGGCTTGCGGCTGCTTTCCCCGCCGCAGTACGCCATATGGATACCACCAAAGGTCGTGCACAGCTGCACGTTGCGGCACGCGATCGTTTACCGCTCGATCTACATCGAGCCGGGCCTTTGCGCCCAGTTGCCAAGCGCGCCCTGCACGGTACGCATCAGCCCGATCATCAAGAGCGTGCTGGCCGACTTTGCCGCGCGCGATGTGCATGTGCCACGCACGCCGGCCGATCTCCGGCTGGCGCATGTGGTGGTCGACCAGCTTGCCGTGGCGCCGGTGCAGCGCTGCTACCTCCCGGCGGCAACCACGCCCGCTTTGGCCACCGTGCTGGAGGCACTGCAGGCCGATCCTGGCGACCATCGCTTGTTGGCCGAATGGGCAGCCAGCGTGCACATGACCGAACGCACCCTTGCGCGCCGTTGCCAGGTTGAGCTCGCCATGTCGTTTGGCGACTGGCGCCAGCGCCTGCGCTTCCTGCGCGCTATCGATGCCTTGGAGGCGGGCCGCAGCGTGCAGGAGATCGCGTTCGAGCTCGGCTACAGCACGGCATCCGCGTTTATTGCGATGTTCCAGCGCGAGGCTGGCGCCACGCCGGAGCAGTATCGGCGCGAATTTTGCGGCATTGCGTGAGGTTTTTGCTCACCGCGTGCCGCTGAACAGCGCCGCAATGGCCAACGGGTTGGACGGGAAATACAGATGCGTGTAGGACGCCGTCAGCGTGCCCTGCCGGAACACCGCTTCGCCCCGCGACCCGTCGCGCGGCACGGTGGCGTGGCAGTACGGCGCCAGCGGGGTTTGCGCGCTGGAGTAATGGAAGGTGTGGCCGCGCAAGGTGCCTTCGGGCAGCGCCAGCTGTTGATGGCCGAGCGCGGCAAGGCGGCGTTGCATCGTGACCGTGCCGGGCAGCAGGCCGGCCACGGCATGGCTTTGCCCGTCCTTGTCGACCAGCGTCTCGAACAACGCCATCATGCCGCCGCATTCGGCGAGGATCGGCAGGCCACCGGCATGGGCGTGGCGCAGGGCGGCCAGCATGCCTGTATTGGCCGACAGGCGCGCGGCGTGCAGCTCGGGATAGCCGCCGGGCAGCCAGAGGGCGTCGCAGGCAGGCAAGGCAGCGTCGTCGAGCGGGGAGAAGAAGGCCAGCCGGGCGCCGAGCGCCTGGAGCGTATCCAGGTTGGCAGGGTAGAGAAAGCGGAACGCCGCGTCGCGGGCGATGGCGATGGTCTTGCCGGCCAGCAGCGGCGGCAGCACGGGCAGCGGGGGCGCCGCGGCGATCTCCACGGCCGCGGGCAGGGCGCCGATGGGTTGCCCGGCGAGTGCATCCGCGAGGCGATCCAGCCGCATGTTGAGGTCGGGCAGTTCATCGGCCGCCAGCAGGCCCAGGTGCCGTTCGGGCAGCGATGCCGCGTTGTCGCGCGCCAGCGCGCCGGCCCAGGCGATATGCGCCGGCAGGCTCTCTCGCAGCATCTCGGCATGCCGCGGGGAGGCAACCCCATTGGCGAGCACTTGCATGGATGCCAGCGGCTGGCCGTAGCCAGCGAGGCCGAAGGCCAGCGCGCCGAACGTCTGCGCCATCGCGCCGGCCTGGATCACGCTAAGCACCGGCAGGCCGAAATGGCGTGCCAGGTCAGCGCTGCTGGGCGTGCCGTCGTGCAGGCCCATGACGCCTTCCACCAGGATCAGGTCGGCTTCGGCCGCTGCCTGGGCAAGGCGTGCGGCGGCGTCTTCGGCGCCGGTCATCCACAAGTCGAGCGAGTGGACCGGCGCGCCGCTGGCGGCGGCGAGAATGGAGGGATCGAGGTAGTCGGGACCGCTCTTGAAGACCCGGACGGTGCGGCCCTGGCGGCGGTGCAGCCATGCCAGCGCGGCCGTCACCGTGGTCTTGCCCTGGCCCGAGGCCGGCGCCGCCACCAGCATGGCGGGCACGCGCAGGGGCCTTGCCGCATCGGATGAGGTGCCTGGAGCTGCGGGTGCGACGGCTGCGGCAAGGTTGGTCATGGCGACGACGGTGGCTGGCTAAGTGGCTGGGTTGGCAGAAGCGGCCGCCTGCGCGGCGCTGCGATTATAGCCAGTCGGAGTGGCCGGGCGGCGGGCTCTCCTGCGCGCTATCCAGGCTCGGCAGCACCAGCCCCTGCTGCGCGGCGAAGTCGAACAGCTCGCGTTCATTGCTGGCGCCCAGCTTGCGCATGGCGCTGTTTTTCTGGCGGCTGATGGTCTTGACGCTGCGGCTTAGCTGCCCGGCAATCCCGGTAACCGAGTTGCCACTGAGGTAGAGCCGCATGACTTCGGACTCGCGTACCGACAAGCACAGGGCGCCGGCGCGGCCGGGCGCGTAGTGGGCGCCGGACTGCTCCAGCACGCGCGCGGCGGATTCACCGATAAAGCGCAGCCCGCGCTCGACGCGGATGATGGCGGTGACCAGTTCGTCCAGCTGCGAGTCCTTGAGCAGGAGGCCATGTGCGCCCGCGTTCAGGATGGCGCGCAGGACCAGCGGGTTGGTGATCATGGTGAGCACCACCACGCCTAGCGCCGGAAAGTGTCGCCGCAGGTTGGCTAGCAAGCGGATGCCATCGCTCGCATTGCAGCACGGCATGTGGTAGTCGGTGACGACGATATCGGGCCGGAATACGCGTGCGGCCTGCAGCAGCTCGGCAGCGCTGTGGACATCCGCGCAGATCTCCCAGCCGGTCTGGCCCCGCAACTGGCTCCTGACTGCGAGCGTAATGGCGGGATGGTCATCGGCAATCAGGATTCTCAAAGGCATGGCAATGCTCCTGCGCAAGCGCAGGCATGCACGGTGTCCGGGGCGCACATGCCTGGCACAAGCTGGAAGGGCTTACGGCACGGATGCCGTGAACATGAAAAGTGAGTGCTTTCAATTCGAGCTGGGCGGCGCTTGCCGCAAGTGGATCGCGCTTTTGAAAAAGCGCGCCGCACGGTTTTTCGCCGGCGGCGCGAACAGCACAGGAACAAAGCACCTCCAGGCGCATGCTTTGCTCGGACGAACAGGAAGCAGTAGGTGCTGATGAAGCATAAGCGTCGGCTTCGGCGTCCGGCCTGAGACGATTCTCAATTCTTGGAGGAGGGAGCGGAAACCCTTATGGGCTGGCGCGCATGGCCAGCCACAAGCGCACACGCCGCGGCGCGGCGTGCTTGAGGGTCAGCAGGGTCAGGCTGCGTAGGCGGCGCTGCGCGACTCGTGCGGCTGATGACGGCGGTCGATGGCGCTGACCGGATCGTGCAGGACGGCGCTGCCGATCTCCATGATGGCGCGCAGCGCATTGCCGGCGCGGACCGGCGCCCAGAAATGCAGGGCGGCCCACTCCGGGAAGCCGCTGGGCGGCGCCAGCAGGCGCGTCTTGTGATTGCGTGTCACCAGCGGCACGTTGAAGTCCAGCAGCGGGCAGGTGCCGCCTGCGGCAAGCAGCAACGCAACTTGCGTGTGCCAGGACGGCACCACGGTTTCCCGGTAGGCGGGATCGTGCGCGAGCCGGTTCAGGAAACCCTGCAGCGGACTGCCGGGCTCGGTGTCTTCCTGCAGCAGTATCCACTCGTGCCGGCCTTGCGCATCGTCGTGGCCGCCCGGCCGCACCACGCTGACCAGGCGGCGCGGCGTGGCCATGATGTTGTGCAGTGCAACGTCCTCGGGCACAAAGTGACTATCGACCACGAAGGCGCAGTCCAGATCGCCGCTGGCAAGCTGGGTGGCCAGCGCGGCGTCGGCAAAGACCGGCCGCGTCATGAAGCGGTCATCCGGGAACTGCTCGCACAAGGCCGTGAGGATCTCGGTGATCACCGGATCGCCGATCGATGGCGAAAACCCGATCGAGATACGGCGGTGCGGGCTTGCCTCCTCGGTGGCGGGGGGAAGCGGGCGTACCAGTTGCGCCCATGTTGACAAGATCTGGCGGGCGGTCTGCTCCAGCCGCAAGGCATGCGCGGTAGGCTCCAGCGTGCCATTGCGCTTGATGAACAGCGGGTCGCCGGTGATTTCGCGCAGACGCGCGAGGCTGTAGGCAATGGTCGGAACCCGACCTTGCGTGCAGGCGGCGACGGCGCCGAGGTCACGATATTCCATCAACAAAACGAAAACGTGCAAAAGCTTGGTGCTGACATGCCGCATGGTGACGTCTCCCGATTCGAAGCTTGTTCTTTTGTTCTCTTTCTGTCTTGCCGCCAAAGCCATAACGCATCTGCTGTGCTGGGTAGCTGGGTGGCTGGCTGGCGTATCTGGCCTATTACCGTGCTGGGTCTGCCATGCCTGGCCGTGAGCACCGGGGCCCGCACAACGTCGGTACATCCGCAAATCGTGGCGGTCTTCAAGATCTCCCGGCCAAACTGGGGAAACTACGACGCAGTGCTGCTTGCATGTGGCCCGATATATAGGCAGCAACGCTGAAAAAACGACTAGCCGACCGACTTCGCGTTGCGCTTATCGTCGCCAGTCTGCACCGGGGCGCGAGGCCCGGTTGCTGGAGATCGGAATTTGGTTAATTCTAGAGAAGATTAATGCAGAACTTTGAAACTTGCCAGTGGCATTATCAAAGTTATTCCATAAATCCAGCTCAAAAAATGCTCATTGTTCGGACCTGGGGACATTGAAAATATTTGTGTCCTGCGCTTCATAACCTCATGTAACTAGGTGCGTTATGCACTGAAAAACGGTCTTTTTTCGCTTGCATGATTTTTTTGCGGTTGTGTGACAGTGGAAAGGCGAGTCAGAGAATCAGGAAATGGGATATAAAATTTTGGCAATTCGTTCCGTTTTCTTGATCGTGGTTTTCCAGATTGGTATGCGTTAACGCTGGATTTAAAGAATGTTTATATCGAGAGTTTAAAATGTTGAATTGCTTTTCCGGCCATGGGTGATATGCTCACAGATTGGATTGCGCCGCCGTAAGTTGCGGGTCAGGCGGGGTTTGCCTCGCGGCGGGTTGCCTCTCCAATTTGCTTGACTTAGCGACGCTTCCTTCTATGGCTGGCGCATCAAATACGGCCAGGGCGCTGGCAGCGCAGCGCGCGACAGCCGCAAGATGCGCGACCTGCAGGACGAAAACACCCGCCTCAAGAGTATGCTTGCAGATGCGCTGCTCAAGCTGGAGTTGCTGGGCAATCGCACGGGTCGGGCCGGCAACGGCAAGGAACGAAGCTAAGCTGGGTTCGTGCCTGCATTGCCGGCGGCTGCCGCCACCTTAGGAGGGACATCGGAAACATGCGGTTTTTCGGTATCAGCCGGCAGGGCGACCCCTGGAACATCGTCATGGAAGGCGCAATGCGCCCCCGCTGTGGAGAACTGAAAATGAAACGGGCTTCGATCGTCTTGGCTACCGCACTGGGCCTGGGGCTGCTTGCGGGCCAGGCTGCCACTGCCGCCGCGCTGGAAGTGCCCGCGCCGATGGTCGCGCCGCCGCCGCCGCGGCTCTTGCTGGATCCCGCCACCGACAATGCCGGGCCGGCAGCGGACGGCACCCTCACGCCATCCCAGCGCACCCGCTGCCAGGGTTTGCTCGACAAGATCAATGCCCTGCCCGCGGGAGCGCAATGGACCACCGGCAAAGCCACGGTGACCAGAGCGGATGGCAGCACCCATCCCAATATCGAGCGGCAAGCGGAGCGCAAGAAGCTCGACGAGGCGTATCGGCAGGAATGCGCCCAGGAAAGAAAATAGTCTCTATTTGGGGCCGCAGCGGTCCGGCGTAATCGTGACCTCTCCCAGCGGCTGGTTGCCGATTCCGGCGTAGCGATAGTTCAGCGTGACGCCCAGCCGGCCCAGCACCGGCACGTCCGGGTTGCGGCAGATGCCGCGCTCGAGCACGGGGCGGGCACTTGCCATGAACGCCACGGTACCCTCGCGGCTCGCATCCACGCCAACCAGGCTGAGACGGAACTGCACGCGCTTGCCGGGCGCGACGCTGCATCCCTCCAGCCGCGTTGCGGCGTCCAGCGTGAATGGCCCGGCGCGAGTCAGCTCCTGGCAAGCCGTGTTGAGTTCCGCTTCGGAACTGGCCACGCCGCCAGTGAGGCGCGTCACGCCGCTCATGCCGGTGCTCCTGCCATCTACCGTGCCTAGCAGCAGTCTCGCCAGCGTCGACAGCGAAGCCGGAGCGTTGGCCTGCGCGGCCACCGCTGGCGCCAGTCCGGTCACCATCAGGAAGCCAAGCGGCGCCAGGCCCGCGCGCACCGCGAAAGGAAAGTCCCGCATAGAGATACAGATACCGGAAGCGATGTCGACCGCCAGTGGCATAGCCGCCGCAGGGTGATCTCCCTGAGGGCTACCCCGCATACGGCGGCATAGCCTGAACATAGCCGCGTTTGCGCGGCCTTGCTGTCAGTGTCTGTCCTACGCAACCGAGGCGCGGATGCCTCTGGTGGTGTCTGCCGGGCCTGGCCCGGAGTAGAGGCAGACGGGCTATCCGTCGCCGGTTGAGGCGGGCCGCGTGCCTTCTGCTGCTATCTCTTGGTGATCTGCATTCTTTCGTCGGCCGAATTCAGTGTTTTGGTGTCTATGGACGTTTTGCCAAAGTGCATATGTGTGCGCATGGCGGATTAGATGGAAGATTCTAATGTCTGCGTTGCATAACATGTGATGAAAAAGCGACAACTATCCCGGGTTGCTCGTGTGCTATGCTGCATCGCAACAATATCGATAGCAGGAGTCTTCATGACCAAGAGCCTTTCGGCGGACTGGCATGCGCAGCTCCGGCAGATCAGCCGGGCGCAACCCCAGTCCGCGCACCATCTCAGAACGTGGTTCAACCGTATCGCTACGCTTAACCCCGCAGCGCCCCGTCTTCGGGCGCGCTCGCCGGCGCCGCTGCCTTTGCCGCCGCGCCACCCCTTGCCCGGAGAATGGGCTTCACACCACCACCGCCTCGCGCCGCTGCCGGGCGAACTGGTCCCTCGCTTGCCCTACTGGCTTTACGTGCCTTCCGGCGCGCCCAAGCGGCCCATGCCGCTGGTGGTGATGCTGCATGGCTGCCGGCAGAAGCCGGAAGACCTCGCGGCGGGCACGCGGATGAACGCCCTCGCCGAGCGCGAAGGCTTCATGGTGGCCTATCCCCAGCAGCCCCTGCGGCGCCAGATGCAGCGCTGCTGGCAGTGGTTCGACCTGGGTGCCAAGGAGGGCGGCCGCGAGGCGCAGGCGCTGGCGGTATTGATCGATGCGCTGGCGGCCAGGCGGGACGTCCGTGCCGACCAGGTGTACCTGGCGGGCTTGTCCGCGGGCGCCAGCATGGCGGCGGTGGTGGCCTTGCGCTATCCCGAGAGGATCGCTGCCGTGGGCCTGCATTCCGGTGTCGTGATCGGCGCGGGCCACACGGCCGGCGACGGCCTGCGTGCCATGCAGCATGGCACGGAAGCCGACCCGGCGATGCTGCTGGATGCCGCTGGCGTGACCCCGGGCGGACCGAAGATGCCGGCCATCGTGCTGCACGGCATGGACGATGAGGCGGTACATCCCATCAACGCCCGCTTGCTCGCGCGCCAGTTCCTGGCCTACAACGGCATGAGCGACCGGGTCGAGGAGCGGATGAACGGCGCCGCGGTGCGGCACCTCACCGGCGCGGAGCAAGAAGCCGCCGCCATGGCGGATGCGGGTGCGGGTGCGGCGCAGGTCGACGGCACCAGCGGCCATCCCGCCAGCGCGCTGCTGCCGGCCGGGGACTACCTGGAGGCCAGCTTTGGCACCTGGAACCGCGAACTGGTCGAACTGTGCGAGGTAGCCGGCCTCGATCACGCCTGGAGCGGCGGCGATGGCGACTACCCTTACCATGCGCCGATCGGCCCCGATGCGAGCGCGTTGATGTGGGAGTTTTTCAAGCAGCATCGCCGCTAGTGCTGGCTAGCGCATGGGCGTAAAAAAAGGAGGGCGCGGATGCGACCCTCCTTTTTTTCATGGCCGGCGCCTGGCTCAACACGGGCGCGCAGTAGCAGCCATCAGGCTCAGGCGAGCGAGCGGTCCTTGACGAACAGTGCCGTCACCATGCCCAGCAGGCACAGCGCCACCACGTAGTAGGCGGGGGCCAGCGGATCGTTCTTGAGCATCAGCGTCACGATCATCGGGGTCAGCCCGCCGAAGATCGCGTACGACAGGTTGTACGAGAACGACAGCCCGGAAAACCGCACCTGGGCCGGGAACGCCTTGACCAGCACATAAGGTACTGCGCCGATGGTGCCCACGAAGAAGCCGGCCACCGCGTACAGCGGGAGCAGCAGGTCCGGGCGCGTGTGGAGGGTGCTATAGAACACATACGAGCTGATGGCCAGCAGCAGCCCGCCACCGAACAGGGTGACCCGGGGGCCAACCTTGTCGGCCATCAGGCCGGCTACCACGCAGCCGATCGTCAGGCACAGCGTGGCCACGCTATTGGCGACCAGCGCGGTGCGCGCATCGAAGCCATAGATCTTCTGCAGGAAGGTGGGCGTCATCAGGATCACCACCACGATGCCCGCGGACAGCATCCACGTCAGCAGCATCGACACCGCCACCGCGCCGCGGTGATCGCGCACCACCGTCTTGAGCGGCATTTCCGCGGCCAGCGCCTTGCGCTTCTGCAGCTCGGCAAACACCGGGGTTTCGTGCAGCCAGCGGCGCAGGTACATGGAGCCGATGCCGAACACGCCGCCCAGCAGGAAGGGCATGCGCCAGCCCCAGTCGATCAGTTCCGCCGGGGTGAAGATGGTGTTGACGCCGGTGGCCACCAGGGAGCCCAGCAGGATGCCGGCGGTCAGGCCCGCGGTCAGCGTGCCGCAGGCATAGCCGGTGCGGCGCGCGGGCACGTGCTCGGAGACGAACACCCAGGCGCCGGGCACTTCGCCGCCAACCGCCGCGCCCTGCATCACGCGCAGCAGCAGCAGCGCCACGGGCGCCAGCAGGCCGATCGCGTGGTAAGTCGGCAGCAGGCCCATCAGCAGCGTCGGCACCGACATCAGCAGGATCGACAGCGTGAACATCTTCTTGCGGCCAAGCAGGTCGCCGAAGTGGGCCATGATGATGCCGCCCAGCGGGCGCGCCAGGTAGCCTGCGGCAAAGATGCCGAAGGTCTGCAGCTGGCGCAGCCAGTCCGGCACCGACGGCGGGAAGAACAGCTGCCCGATGACGGTGGCGAAGAAGACAAAAATGATGAAATCGTAGAACTCGAGCGCGCCCCCGAGGGCGGCCAGGGCAAGCGTCTTGTAATCCTGTCCGGTCAGCGGGCGCGCTTGCAGGCTGCGCGCGCTATCTGCTCCGACAGTACTGCTGGTGGTAGACATGAGGGGACTCGCATGGAAATTGATCGCATGCGAAGCGCGCAACACGGTTGACGTGGAGGGTTCTGGCCGGAGGGTACAGCGCGGGAGAAGCAGGCACTAAGTGGCGGATAAGCCGCTGGCATGCGACGAGACGCTTCGCAAAGGCGTGACGATACCAGATCGGCGTTGAACCGGCTTCGGCCAGCGCGCTTGCATTCCTTTTTGGACCGTCCTGAAATCCTCTTTAAATCCATTTGAATGCCTTTGCTTTGCCCCCAAGCGTTGCGATAATGTCGTTAAAAAGTGAAAGCCGGGCCACAAAGTGGCCGATCCGTGTAGCGACGCACTGTGGAATGGCTTCATCCAGGTAGCTCGCCAACGGGTCCGCAAGGCGGCACGCGGGAAGTTGGGGTCGAATCTTCTGGGATCACATGGCAATCAAGTTCTCCATGCAGGCGGCAACGGCAACGCCACGTCGCCGGGCCGGCCTGCGGGTGGCCGGCGGCATCGTGGCCGCGCTGGCGGTGTTCGGCCTGGCCGGGTATTTTGGCGGGCCACCGCTGATCAAGTCGCTGGCGGCCAAGCAGGCCAGCGAGGCGCTGGGACGCAAGGTCACGATCGGGGGCGCACAGGTGCAGCCGTTCTCGCTGGCCGTCGACGTTTCCGACATCACGATTTACGAGCCCGATGGCACCACGCCCATGCTGACCGTAGGCGAAGCCAAGATCGATGGCGCCATCGCCTCGCTGTGGCACTTCGCGCCGGTGGTGGATGCCGTGCATATCGACCGGCCAGCGCTGCATCTTGCGCGCGACGCCAGCGGCCGCATGAACTACGCCGATATCCAGGAGCGCTTCGCGGCCAGGCCGCCCGCGCCAAAATCCGAGCCGGCGCGCTTCTCGGTCAACAATATCGCGCTGACCGGCGGCAGCATGGTGTTCAACGACAAGCTGCTCAACCAGACGCAGCGCGTGGACAACCTGACCATCACGCTACCGTTCCTGTCCAACCTGCCGCACGACGTGGAGATCGTCACCCGGCCCACGCTGAGCGCGAACATCAACGGTTCCGCGCTGGCGCTCGACGGCACCATGCTGCCGTTCGCCGCCTCGCGCGAGACCCACCTCAATATCAACCTCGATGCCCTGGAACTGGCGCGCTACATGCCGTTCGCGCCGAAGCTCAAGGATGCGGATATCAAGGGCGGCCTGCTGGATTCACGGCTGACGCTGGGCTTTATCCAGGACAAGGACAAGCAGGACATCTTCCTGGCAGGCACCGCGGCGCTGCGCGACGCCGATATCCGCAAGCATGATGGCTCGCCGCTGGTGAAGGCCGGGCGGATAGCGGTGGACATCGCGCGCATCGAGCCGCTGGGGCGGCTGGCTCACCTGCGCAGCCTCTCGGTGGATGGCCTGGCCGTGCACGCCGTGCGGCGCGCCGATGGCTCGCTCGACCTGGCCGAGGCGTTCCTGCCGGAAGCCGCCAAGGTGGAAAAGCCGGCCCGGCCGGCTGCAGCCGCCTCTGCAACAGCAGCGGCACCCGCATCCGCTCCGGCCGCAGCCAAGGCTGGCCCGGCTTCCGCACCTGTCGCAGCCAAGGCCGGCCCGGCATCGGCGCCCGCCGCCGCCGGCATTGCGCCGGTGCCGGAAAAGCCCTGGCGCTATGCGATCGACCAGATCACCGTCAAAGAAGCCAGCCTGGGCCTGCGCGACGACTCGGCCCCCTCCGGGCCCGGCACGCTCGCGCTCGGGCCGCTTGACGCCGACGTGGCCGGCTTCGCCGGCGACAGCGACAAGCCCGCCAAGGTGAAGGCCAAGCTGACGATAGGCGAAGGCCAGACGCTCAGCCATGAGGGCGAGCTGTCCCTGCATGGCGGCACCATGGCTGGCACGCTGCAAGCCAGCGGCGTGAAGCCCCAAGGGTTTGCCGCATGGTGGCCATCGGAGCTCCAGACCCGGCTTGGCGATACCGCCATCAATGCCGAACTGCACTACAAGATGGCTTGGGGCCGCCCCGCCTTTGCATTCTCGCTGGAAAAGTCCCGCGTCGAACTGGCGCCGCTCTACCTGGCTACCCGGGAGCCGGTGTCGGTGGCGCAAGTGGCAGCCGCCACTACGGGCGCAAACAAACCTGCCACCGCCGAAAGCGACCGCCGGCGAGACACCCGCCGGGCGCGTGCTAGTGACGACAGCGAAGCCGCCAACCTGCCGGTGATGCGCGCCGAGCGCGTGGCGCTGGAGGACATCGCCTTCGATCTTGGCGCGCATTCATTCCAGGCAAGCCAGCTGGTGGTCGCCAAGCCGCAGATCGCCATCACTCGTGACTTCAAGGGCGAGTTGCTCGAAAGCGCGCGCCTGTGGGCAGTGCAATCCAAGCAGAAGTCCGCCCAACGTGCAACCGGTGTCCAGGCCAAGGCCGTCCAGCCCGAGAGCGCTGCCGCCGCCAAGCCCTTGCCCTGGAAGGCACAGCTCGGCAAGTTCGCGCTCGATGGCGGCAGCCTGCGCGTGACCGACTATGCGCCCGCGGCCGCCAACCGCGACCGCCCGGTGGTCCATCAATTCCGCAATATCAGCCTGGGCACCGGCGCACTCAACTGGCCGATGGCGGCAGGCGCCATCCCGATGACGCTCAAGGCCGATGTGGGCCGGCGCGGCGCGATGGCGCTCGACGGCACCGTACTGCCCACCGCGCCCGCGGCGCAACTGCAGGTGGACTTGCGCGAGCTGGACCTCGCGCCGCTGCAGCCCTACCTCGCCGACCGCTTTAACGCGGCGTTGCGTGGCGGCACCGCTACCGTCAAGGGCCGCCTCGGCGTGCAGGCCCCCGCCGGCAAGCCGATCGCCGCGCGCTTTAGCGGTAATGCACTGCTGGGCAATGTGCGCAGCGTCGACCGGGTGACCGGTGACGATTTCCTGCGCTGGCGCTCGCTGGCGGTAAACGGCATCGATTTCGCCATGGATGAGGCCAAGGGGCCGATGAAGGTCGGCGTGGCTGGTGTCGCGCTGTCGGACTTCTATGCGCGGGTGATCCTTAATGCCAACGGCCGGCTCAACCTGCAGGATGTCATGGCCGGCGGCGCCGCCAAGGGCGAGGCCGCGCCAACCACCAGCCTGACGCAGGCCAGTCCCGCATCGGCACCCGCCGCCAGCGCACCGGCCCCGGCACCCGCGCCTGTGGCCGCCGCGGCAAAGCCGCAGATCCGCATCGGTGGCGTGACGGTGGAGAAGGGCAACATCAACTTCTCGGACTTCTTCGTCAAGCCGAACTACTCCGCCAACCTGACCGACATGAAGGGTTCGGTCTCAAAGCTGTCCTCGACGGAACCGGCGCCTGCCGACCTCACCCTGGCCGGCCGCATCGACGACGACGCGCCGGTCACGATCGACGGCAAGCTCAACCCGTTGGCCGAGCAGCTCTACCTCGACATTGCCGCCAAGGCCGCCGGCGTGGAGCTGACCCGGCTGACGCCGTACGCGGCCAAGTACGCCGGCTACCCGATCACCAAGGGCAAGCTCACGGTCGACGTGGCTTACAAGATCGAGAACGGCAAGCTGGACGCGCACAACCACCTCTACCTGGACCAGCTCACCTTTGGCGACAAGGTCGACAGCCCGAGCGCGACCAAGCTGCCGGTGCTGCTGGCAGTCTCGCTCTTGAAGGACCGTCATGGCGTGATCGACATCAACCTGCCGGTGTCGGGCTCGCTGTCGGACCCGGAGTTCAGCATCGGCGGCGTGATCGCGCGGGTGATCGTCAACCTGCTGGCCAAGGCCATCACCTCGCCGTTCTCGCTGATCGCCTCTGCCTTTGGCGGCGGCGACGAACTGGGCTACGTGGAGTTCGCGCCCGGCACGTCCACGCTCACGCCGGCGGCCACGCAGAAGATCGCGACACTGGGCAAGGCCCTGGCCGACCGCCCGGCACTGCGCCTGGAGATCAGCGGCCGCATCGATCCCGCCACCGATACCGCCGGCGCCAAGCGCGCCTGGCTGGACGCGCGCGTGGCCGAGCAAAAGTCGCGCGAGATGCGCGCCAGCGCAAAGGCGGGCGCCGTGGCTGAAGAGAACGAGGAAGGCGAGCAAGGCGCCAAGGTGACGGTGTCGCCGCAGGAGTACCCGAAGTACCTCGAAGCGGTCTACAAGCGCGCCTCCTTCAAGAAGCCGCGCAATGTGATCGGGCTGTCGAAATCCCTGCCCCCCAAGGAGATGGAGACGCTGCTGCTGGAGAACGCGCCGGTTACCGATGTGGAGCTCAGGCAACTGGCCGAGCAGCGGGCGCTGGCGGTCAAGCAGGCGCTGGAGCGCGATGCCAAGGTGCCGGAAAGCCGCCTGTTCATGACCGCCTCGAAGCTCAACGCCGATGGCATCAAGGACAAGGGCGCACCCAACCGGGTCGACTTCACCATCCGGCAGTGAATTGCCGGGAAACCTGCCCGCGCAGGGGGTGGCGTTGCCGCCCCCTGCGCTTTGGCCCGTGGCCCTAACGCCGGGGCACAGGCAAAAAAACACTGTATCATTTCGCCCGGAATCGATACAGGAGTGCGTTTTGCAGCAGGAAGCCGTTGTTTACAAGACTTGGGTTTGCTTGATTTGCGGATGGGTCTACGACGAAGAGCAGGGCTGGCCGGACGATGGCATCGCTCCCGGCACGCGCTGGGAGGACATTCCGGAAGACTGGCGTTGCCCCGAATGTGACGTGGGCAAGGGTGAATTCGCGATGATCGAAATCTGATCGGCCAGGCAGGGCACACAATCTACCGGGCACATCCGGCCCGGATGACGATGCAACTCCGCAGGCGGCGCGCTCAGTGCCGCTGCATTTGCCGGCAGATGCCGGCGCGCTTGCGCTGCTCGGCGCAGCGCCGATAGCGTATGCGGTAGGGGTGGCTACAGCGCCAGATCGCCGTGGCGACGGTGACCAGCAGAAACGCCGCCATCAAGACAGCCAGCAGGCTCAGTGTCATAGCGGCCCCCTTTTTACAAGCAAGCCGGGAACGCTCGAAGCGTTCAGATAAGCAACGGAAGCGCCTCCAGCAAGGCCACCGCCAGCAGAGCCCCGAAGATCGCACCTGCCGCGCGGCAACTGATGCGCAAGGCCCGGGCCGTGAAGGGGATCCCGCCGAAGGCAATCATGCCAACCAGCGCCATCGGAATCAAGAACACAAGATCATGTGACGTGAGGTGCAGCATTGCCGTCTCCTGTCTTTCTGCTTGTGCCTCCAGTATAGAAAGTGTCGCAGGGAGGCCAAGGACGGTGACATTGGGGTTGTCCCGTAAGCTGCATTTTGTCGGGGCGCCTGCGCAAGCCTCCTCGCCGCATTCTTTGCTGCACCCGCCGTGCAAGCCGCTGTCGCCCCTGGCGCGGGCAGGCGGGCAGGCACCGGCGCCCGCGTGCTGCAGTGCCGTATAAATTCCCCTTGTAGAGCGTGTAAAAACTTCCTAAAAATTGGTCAGGCCACTTTACCTCCTGGCCCAAATCATTTTCGAAGATCGCGCGCCGACATGCCCCTGCAGCAGATCGAACCTCGCCGCCTGTACCGCCAGATTGCCGACCAGTTGCGCCGGCTGATCGAGAACGGTGAGTTTCCCGTGGGCGCGCGCCTGCCGCCCGAGAGAGACCTTGCGGTACAGCTCGGCGTGTCTCGGCCATCGGTGCGCGAAGCGCTGATCGCGCTGGAGGTGGAAGGGTTGGTGGAGGTGCGGATGGGCTCGGGCATCTATGCCTGTCCGCCGGAGCGGGCGCGCGCTGCCAGCGTGATGGCCGAGCCGCCGCTGGATGTGATCCGCGCGCGCCAGACCATCGAGGGCGAGATGGCGGCCAATGCCGCGCGGCATGCCACACCGGCATTGCTGGCCGCGCTGGAAGATTCGATTGCCATCATGCAGGAAGAGGCTGGCGCGGGACAGATCCCCGTCAAGGGCGACCGCCTGTTCCACTTGCGGATTACCGAAGTGTCCGGCAATGCCGTACTACAGCGCCTGGTGGCCGAGCTGTTCGACGAGCGCCATAACCCGCTCTTTGCCCGCTTCGGCAGCTACTTCGAGAACGAGTCCAGCTGGCACGCGGCCATTGCCGAGCACCGCGCCGTGGTGGCAGCCATTGCCTCGGGATCGCCGGATGCCGCGCGCGATGCCATGTGCCTGCACCTGGAAGCCTCGCACGGCCGCTTCTACGCGGCGTGGCCCGCAGGCGCGCCATCCGAGCCAGGCAAGCCAGTCGAGCCAACCGAGATAACCGAGCCAACCGAGCCAACCGCAATGCGCCGCAAGCCGCGCAAGCTTACCGAGGAGTCATGATGTCCCTGGTCTGCCATATCCATGCGAGCGAAGACCTGCGTTTCACGCAGGTGGAACCCGCCGCTCCCGGGCCGTTTGAGGTCGAGGTGCGCCTCGGCGCGGCCGGCATCTGCGGCTCCGACCTGCACTACTACTTCCATGGCAAGGTCGGCGCCTTCGTGATCCGCGAGCCGCTGACGCCGGGCCACGAAGCGGCAGGCATCGTCTCCCGCGTGGGCAGCGCGGTCACGCGCGTCGTGCCGGGCAACAAGGTGGCGATCAATCCCTCGCATGCTTGCGGGCAGTGCGACTACTGCCGGGCCGGGCGCGACAACCTTTGCCGGAACATGCGCTTTCTCGGCAGCGCCAGCATCTATCCGCATGTGCAAGGCATGTTCCGCGAGCACTTCCTGATGCACGAGCGCCAGTTGACGCCGGTGGACAGCGATATCTCGCTGGGCGAGCTGGCGTTTGCCGAGCCGCTCTCCGTGGCGCTGCACGGCGTGAACCGCGCCGGCGAGCTGCTGGGCAAGACGGTGCTGGTCACCGGCGGCGGCACCATCGGCAGCCTGGCGGTGATGGCCGCGCGCCTGGCCGGCGCCGCGCACATCATCGCCTGCGATATCGCGGACCGCCCGCTCGAAGTGGCATTGCGGGTCGGCGCCGACCAGGTGATCCGCACCGACCGGGAACCACCGCAGGCGCTGCAGGACCTCGCCGACGTCTGCCTGGAAGCCGCCGGCAGCGGGGCGGCGCTGGACACCTGCCTGCTGGCCGCGCGGCGTGGCGCCCGCATCGTGCAGATCGGCACGTTGCCGGCCGAGGGGCTGCATTTCCCGGCCAACAGCATCATGGCGCGCGAGCTGGAGTATGTCGGCGCGTTCCGCTTCGGGCGCGAGTTCGACTGGGCGGTGCGCTATCTCACGCAAGGCCGCCTCGACGTGCGCCCGCTGCTGTCCGCGCAGCTGCCGCTGGCGCAGGCCGTGGAGGCTTTCACGCTGGCCGCCGACAAGACGCGCAGCACCAAGGTACAACTCACAGCCGCATAGATCCATCCACGCAGCACCTGACTGCCGCAAGCGCGTCCGCGAGAGAGCGCAAGGCCAACCACATCGAAGGAGACGAAGCATGAAGCCATTTTCCCTGCGCCTGCCGTCAACGCTGCTGCCGGCCGCCCTCGTGCTGGCAGCCTGCGTGGCCAGCCTGGCCTGCGGCAGCGCGCTGGCCCAGACCAAGCTCAAATGGGCGCACGTGTACGAGACCTCGGAGCCGTTCCACAAGTGGTCGGTGTGGGCCGCCGAGGAGATCAAGAAACGCAGCAACGGCAGGTACCAGATCGATGTGTTCCCCGCCTCCCAGCTCGGCAAGGAGAACGACATCAACCAGGGCCTGGCGATGGGCTCGGTCGATATCATCATCTCGGGCTCCAGCTTTGCCGCCAAGTCGTTCCCGCGCATCGGCGTGACCTACTACCCCTACACCTTCCGCGACGCCAACCACCTGCTGGCCTATACCAGGAGCGATATCTACAAGGAGCTCACGCGCGGCTACGAGGAAAAATCGGGCAACCATATCGTCGCCACGACTTACTACGGCACGCGCCAGTCCACCTCCAACAAGCCCTTCTCGCACTGCGCCGAGATGAAGGGGCTGAAGATGCGCGTGCCCGATGTGCCGGCCTATCTTGCCATGCCGCGCGCTTGCGGCGTGAATACCTCGCCGATCGCATTCGCCGAGGTGTACCTGGCACTGCAGAACGGCACCGTGGAGGCGCAGGAGAACCCGCTGCCCACCATCGAAGCCAAGAAGTTCTATGAGGTGCAGAAGTACATCGTGCTCACGGGCCATATCGTCGACCACCTCAACACGGTGATCTCGGGCGGCCTGTGGAAGAAGCTCTCCGAGGCCGACCGCAAGATGTTCTCCGACGTGGCGCAGGAAGCCGCCACCCGCGCCACCGCCGACGTTGTGGCGCGCGAGAAGGAGCTGGTGGCGGTCTTCAAGCAGAAGGGCCTGGCGGTCACCGACATCAATGTGCCGGAGTACCGCGACGCGGTGCTGAAGAACGTGAGCTTCGAATCGCAGGGCTATCGCAAGGCCGACTGGGACAAGATCCAGGCGGTGCAGTGACCCAGGCGGCGGGCGTGGCCGGCTAGCAGGCGCCGGATGGCAGATGACAGATGACAGATCACAGTCTTTGCGGAGCAACAACATGGAAATGCGTTCCCGACTCGCCGACGACCTGCCCGCGCAGGCCGTCGGCGGCGAGACCCCAGGCGGTGTGCCGCAACTGGCCACCGTCGCGGAGCTGGCGCACAGCTTCGAGGAGGCGGACGACAAGCCAGTGGACCTCAAAGGCTACGCCGCCGAGGACTGGTTCACGCTGGGGCTGTTCTGGTTCATGACCGTGCTGGTCTTCCTGCAGTTCTTCACCCGCTACGTGATGAACGACTCGCTGGCCTGGACGGAGGAGCTGGCCACCTACTGCCTGATCGGCGTGGTGTTCATCGGTGCGGCGATGTGCGTGCGCAAGAGCCGGCATATCCAGGTGGACCTGATCTACCGCTACCTGCCGCACGCGCCGGCACGCGTGCTGTCCACGCTGGTGGACATCGGCCGCACCGCCTTTCTTGGCTATGCCGGCTGGCTGGTCTGGCACTACATCGTGGTGGTGGGCGACGAGCCAATGACCACCATCGAGTGGAACAAGAGCTGGATCTACTACCTCGTGCTGGCCGGATTTGCCCTGATGTGCCTGCGCTCGTGCCAGGTGACCTGGCAGAACTGGACGCAGGGCTTTTCCATCCTGGAGCGCCCCGAGGCGTTCGAGGCCAGCGACGACTGACGACGACTGACGACCAACCCGGAGCGCGCCGCCATGTGGATCCTGATTGTTTCCTTCCTGCTGCTGATGCTGGTGGGCCTGCCGGTCGCCATTGCGATGGCGGTGGCTTCGCTGCTGTATATCTGGGCCTCCGGCACGGTGCCGGACATGATCCTGGCGCAGCGCATGATTGCTGGCGTGGAGAGCTTCCCGCTGCTGGCCGTGCCCTTCTTCATCCTCGCCGGCAACCTGATGAACGTGGCCGGCATCACCGGGCGCATCTATAACTTCGCCGTCGCGCTGGTGGGCTGGATGCGCGGCGGGCTGGGCCACGTCAACATCATCGGCTCGGTGATCTTCTCCGGCATGTCGGGCACCGCCATTGCCGATGCGGCGGGCCTGGGCACGATCGAGATCAAGGCCATGCAGGACCACGGCTACGAGACCGAGTTCGCGGTCGGCGTGACGGCGGCCTCGGCCACGCTGGGGCCGATCATCCCGCCGTCGCTGCCGTTCGTGATCTACGGCATGATGGCCAATGTGTCGATCGGCTCGCTGTTCCTGGCCGGCATCGTGCCGGGCCTGGTGCTGACCTTGTTCATGATGGGCACGGTGGCGTGGTTCGCCCACCGGCGCGGTTGGGGCAGCGACACGGCGTTTTCCTGGAAGCTGCTGGGCAACGCCAGCATCGAGGTTGCCGTGGTGCTCGCCTTTCCGCTGGCGATCTGGCTGATGACGCGTTTCGGCGTTTCCACCAACGTGTCCGCGCTGATCGCGCTGGCGGTGCTGCTGGCGCTGGACTGGTACTTCGATTTTTCCGCGGTGATGGCGCTGATGGCGCCGGTGATCCTGATTGGCGGCATGACGCTGGGCTGGTTCACGCCCACCGAGGCCGCCGTGGCGGCGGTGATCTGGGCGCTGTTCCTCGGGCTGGTGCGCTACCGCTCCATGACGCTGCGCTCGCTGGCCAAGGCCACGCTCGATACCATCGAGACCACCGCATCGGTGCTGTTCATCGTCACCGCGGCATCGATCTTCGCCTGGCTGCTCACCACCAGCCAGGCCGCGCAGATGCTGACCGACGCCATCCTTGGCTTCACCCATAACAAATGGGTGTTCCTGCTGCTGGCCAATGTGCTGATCCTGATCGTGGGCTGCTTTATCGATACCACGGCGGCGATCACCATCCTGGTCCCGATCCTGCTGCCCATCGTGCTCAAGCTCGGCATCGACCCGATCCACTTCGGGCTGGTGATGACGCTCAACCTGATGATCGGCCTGCTGCATCCGCCGCTGGGCATGGTGCTGTTCGTGCTGGCGCGCGTGGCCAAGCTGTCGGTGGAGCGCACCACCGTGGCCATCCTGCCGTGGCTGGTGCCGCTGTTCCTGACGCTGATCGCCATCACGTATATCCCGGCGATCACGCTGTGGCTGCCCAACCTGGTGGGCAGCAAATGAGCGCCACCATCGTCCAGGTTGAGCTGCTGCAGGTGGACCTGCCGCCGCGCGTGCCGCGCTCCGATGCGATCCAGTCCTTCGTCACGCAGGAAACGCCCATGGTGCGCATCCGCTGCGACGATGGCTCGGAGGGCACGGGCTACGCCTATACCATCGGCACCGGCGGCTCGTCGGTGATGGCGCTGCTGCGCGATCACCTGGCGCCGCGCCTGATCGGGCGCGATCCCGCCCAGATCGAGGCGATCTGGCGGGAGCTGCTGTTCGCCACCCACGCCACCTCGGTCGGTGCCATCACCAGCCTGGCGCTGGCTGCCATCGATACCGCGCTGTGGGACTGGCGCTGCCGCCGCGACGGCCAGCCCCTGTGGCTTGCCGCCGGGGGCGCGCAGCCGCGGGTACCGGTGTACACCACCGAAGGCGGCTGGCTCCACCTGGACGCCGACACGCTGGTGAGCGAGGCCGTGGCCGCGCGCGAGGCCGGCTTTCGCGGCGCCAAGCTGAAGGTGGGCCACACGCGGGCAAGCGAGGACCTGGCGCGGCTGGCAGCGGTGCGCGACGCGGTTGGCGACGGCTTCGAGCTGATGGTGGATGCCAACCAGTGCTTCACCGCCGCCGAGGCTATCCGGCGCGCGCCGCACTATGCCCAGCTGGGTATCGCGTGGTTCGAGGAGCCACTGCCGGCCGACGATATCGGCGGGCACGTGCGGCTGGCGGCGTCCACCTCCGTGCCCATCGCGGTGGGTGAGTCGTTGTACTCGCCCGGCCAGTTTGCCGAGTATGTGCGCCAGGGCGCCTGCGGCATCGTGCAGGCCGATGTGGCGCGCATTGGCGGCATCACACCCTGGCTCAAGGTGGCGCACCTGGCAGAAGCCCACAACCTGTCGATCTGCCCGCATTTCCTGATGGAGCTGCATGTGTCGCTGTGCGCGGCGGTGCCCAACGCGGCATGGGTGGAGTACATCCCACAGCTCGACGAGATTGCCGCCAGCCACGTGCACATCGAGGCCGGCCATGCCATCGCCCCGGACGCGCCGGGCCTTGGCATCGAATGGGACTGGGCTGCGATCGGGCGCCGCACGGTGGCGCGCGCGCTGGTTTCCTGATGATTTCGCCGGCCCCGGGCACGTGGCCGGAACCGCTCATGGAGAATGACCGATGACACAACGACTCGCCGGCAAGCTGGCTCTCGTCACCGCGGCCGGGCAGGGCATTGGCCGCGCCACCGCCGAAGCCTATCTGCGTGAAGGCGCGCGCGTGATCGCCGCCGATATCAACGAGCGCTTGCTCGATGCGCTGGCCGGCCAGCCCGGCTGCACCACGCTGCGGCTGGACGTGACGGACGCCGCCGCGGTGCAGGCCGCGGCGAAGCAGGCAGGCGCGCTCGATATCCTGTTCAACGGGGCGGGCTTCGTGCACCACGGCTCCATCCTGGAGTGCGACGAGGCCGCTTTCGATTTCTCGATGAACCTGAACGTGCGCGCCATGTACAGCATGATGCGCGCCTTCCTGCCCGCCATGGTGGCGCAGCGCAGCGGCTCGATCGTCAACATGGCATCGGTGGCCAGCAGCATCAAGGGCGCGCCCAACCGCTTTATCTACGGCGCCACCAAGGCGGCGGTGATCGGCATGACCAAGTCGGTGGCGGCGGACTACATCGGCCAGGGCATCCGCTGCAATGCGATCTGCCCCGGCACGGTGGAGTCGCCCTCGCTGCGCCAGCGCATCGCGGACCAGGCGCGCGACAGCGGCAAGAGCCTGGCCGAAGTGGAAGCCGCCTTCGTCGCCCGCCAGCCGATGGGGCGCATCGGCAGCGCTGCCGAGATCGCCGCGCTGGCGGTGTACCTCGGCTCGGACGAATCGGCATTCACCACCGGCACGGCGCAGGTGATCGACGGCGGCTGGTCCAACTGAGGCGGCACATCCTGCACGTCCCCTCTCAGCCACCCGCCCGGAGCCAGCATGCCAGCCGCTAACGCCCCCGCCGTCATCCGCATCCATCCTGCCGACGACATCGTCATCGCCTGCCGCCAACTGGTGCCGGGCACCGTCATCGCCGCCGAGGGGGTGACCGTGGCCAGCCTGGTGCCGCCCGGGCACAAGCTGGCGGTGCGCGCCATCGCGGCGGGCGCGCCGGTGCGGCGCTACAACCAGGTCATCGGCTTTGCGCGCCAGCCCATCGCGCCGGGCCAGCACGTGCATACGCATAACCTGGCCATGGGCGAGTTCGCGCGCGAGTACGCCGCCGGCGCCGATGCGCGGGCGACCGATTACGTCGGCGCGCCCGCCAGCTTCGATGGCATCAAACGCGCCGACGGCAGCGTGGCCACCCGCAACTACATCGGCATCCTCACCTCGGTGAACTGCTCCGCCACGGTGGCACGCGCCATTGCCGATCATTTCCGGCGCGAGCTTCGCCCCGAGGCGCTGGCAGCGTTTCCCAACGTGGACGGCGTGGTGGCGCTTACGCATGGCGCGGGCTGCGCCACGGACAGCGAAGGCGAGAACCTGCGCGTACTGCGGCGCACGCTGGGGGGCTACGCGCGCCATCCCAACTTTGCCGCGGTGCTGGTGGTGGGGCTGGGCTGCGAGGCCAACCAGATCGATGGCCTGCTGGCCGAGGCGCATCTCACCGGCATGGCCGGTGGCCCGCGCCTGCACGCGTTCAACATCCAGGACAGCGGCGGCACCGCCGGCGCGGTGGCGCGCGGCGTGGCCATCGTGCAGGAACTGCTTGCCGATGCCAACCGCGTGCACCGGCAAGCCGTGCCGGCGAGCCACATCACGGTGGGCCTGCAATGCGGCGGCTCGGATGGCTACTCCGGGCTGACGGCCAACCCGGCGCTGGGCGCGGCCGTGGATTTGCTGGTGCGCCATGGCGGCGGCGCCATCTTGTCCGAGACGCCCGAGATCTACGGCGCCGAGCATCTGCTGACGCGCCGCGCGGCGTCGCCGGCAGTGGCCGAGCGCCTGCTGGCGCGGATCCGCTGGTGGGAAGACTATTGCACGCGCAACCACGGCAGCATGGACAACAACCCCTCGGCCGGCAACAAGGCCGGCGGGCTCACCACCATCCTGGAGAAATCGCTTGGCGCGGTGGCCAAGAGCGGCACCACCAACCTGGTCGAGGTCTATGAGTTCGCCCAGCCGGTGCGCGCGCGCGGCCTGGTCTTCATGGACACGCCTGGCTACGACCCGGTCTCGGCCACCGGCCAGGTGGCGGGCGGCGCCAACCTGATCTGCTTCACCACCGGGCGCGGCTCGGCCTACGGCTGCGCGCCATCGCCCTCGCTCAAGCTGGCGACCAACAACGCGCTGTGGCAACGGCAGGCCGACGACATCGACATCAACTGCGGCGACATTGTCGATGGTGGGGCCAGCATTGCGCAGAAGGGCGAGCAGATTTTCCGGCTGATGCTGGAGACCGCATCCGGGCGCAAGACCAGGAGCGAGCTGCATGGCTACGGGCAGAACGAATTCGTGCCGTGGTCGTTGGGCGCGGTCATGTAAGCGCATTCAGGCGCTGGGCAAGTCGACAAGAACCACACAGGAGAGAGCATGAAGATCACCGCCGCGCGCGTCATCGTGTGTTCCCCGGGACGCAACTTCGTGACGCTGAAGATCGAGACCGACGAGGGCCTGACCGGCATCGGCGACGCCACGCTCAACGGGCGCGAGCTGGCCGTGGCGAGCTACCTGGAGGACCACGTGGCGCCCTGCCTGATCGGGCGCGACCCGCACCAGGTGGAGGACATCTGGCAGTACCTGTATCGCGGCGCGTACTGGCGGCGCGGGCCGGTGACCATGAGCGCGATCGCCGCGGTGGATACCGCGCTGTGGGACATCAAGGCCAAGGCCGCGGGCTTGCCGCTCTACCAGTTGCTGGGCGGCAAGAGCCGCACCGGCGTGATGGTGTACGGCCACGCCAATGGCAGGGATATCGAGGCCACGGTGGACGAGGTGCTGCGCTACAAGGAGATGGGCTACCGCGCGGTGCGCGCGCAAGCGGGCGTGCCGGGGCTCAACAAGGTGTATGGCGTGTCGTCCGACCGCCTGTTCTACGAGCCGGCCGATGCGTCGCTGCCGTCCGAGCACGACTGGAGCACGGAGCGCTACCTGGACCACACGCCGCGCCTGTTCGAGAAGGTGCGCGATGCGGCCGGCTGGGATCTGCACCTGCTGCACGACGTGCACCACCGGCTCACGCCGATCGAGGCGGCTCGCCTGGGCAAGTCGCTGGAGCCGTTCCGCCTGTTCTGGATGGAGGACGCCACGCCCGCCGAGCACCAGGAGAGCTTCCGGCTGATCCGCCAGCACACCACCACGCCGCTGGCGGTGGGCGAGGTCTTCAACACCATCTGGGATTGCAAGACGCTGATCCAGGAGCAGTTGATCGACTACATCCGCGCCACGGTGGTCCATGCGGGGGGCATCACGCACCTGCGCCGCATCGCGGATTTCGCCGCGATGCACCAGGTACGCACCGGCTCGCATGGCGCGACCGACCTCTCGCCGGTGTGCATGGGTGCCGCGCTGCATTTCGACCTGTGGGTGCCCAACTTCGGCATCCAGGAATACATGCGCCACAGCGAGCAGACCGATGCAGTGTTCCCGCATGCCTACACCTTCGCCAACGGCATGCTGCATCCGGGCGATGCGCCGGGGCATGGCGTGGATATCGATGAGACGCTGGCGGCCAGGTATCCCTATCAACGTGCTTACCTGCCGGTGAATCGCCTCGCCCACGATGGCACGCTCTGGCACTGGTAGGCCAACACCAGGACGCACCATGACCATGCCAAGACTGCATCCCGACACGTTCGCGCAATTGCCGCATGACGTACTGCGCCCCCGCTATCCGCGTGAGCGCCTGCGCGGCGGCATCGTCCACCTGGGCATCGGCGCCTTTCACCGGGCGCACCAGGCGGCGGCGACGCAAGCCGCGCTGCACGCCGACGCAACCGATGCGCGCTCGCTCGATTGGGGCATCGTCGGCGTCTCGCTGCGCCGGCCAGATACGCGCGATGCGCTGGCGCCCCAGCAAGGCCTGTACACGCTGGCGCTGCGCGGGGTGCGGGACGACGGCAGCCGCTTCGAGCAGTTGCAGGTGATCGGCGCGGTGATCGCTGTGCTGGTGGCCGCCGACGATCCCGATGCCGTGCTGGAGCGGATCGCGCATGCGGATGCGCGCATCGTCAGCCTGACGGTGACGGAGAAGGGTTACTGTCATGACCCTGCCACCGGCACATTGAACTTCGGCGACCCGGGCATCGCGCATGACCTGCTGCATGCCGCTGCACCGGTCACCGCCATGGGCTACCTCGCACGCGGGCTGCAACGGCGCATGGCGCGTGGCCTGCCGCCGCTGACCTTGCTCTCTTGCGACAACATCGCCGCCAACGGCGACACGTTGCGCGGTTTGCTGCTGGCCTTCTGCGCACGCGTGGATGGTGCGCTGCACGATTGGGTGGCCGAACGCTGCAGCTTTCCCAACGCCATGGTCGACCGCATCGTGCCCAAGACCACCGTGGAGGATGCCGCGCACGTCGGCGCCGCGCTTGGCGTGGAGGATGCGTGGCCCGTGGTGGGCGAGCCTTTCCTGCAGTGGGTGATGGAAGACCGCTTCGTGGCCGGCCGGCCACGCTGGGAGGCGGGCGGCGCGCAGTTCGTCGAGCACGCGCACCCGTTCGAGACGCTCAAGCATCGCCTCGTCAACGGCAGCCATTCGACCATGGCCTATCTGGGCGTGGTGGCCGGGTGGGCCACCACCGACCGCGCCATCGCCGTGCCGGCAGTGCGCGCGCTGGTGGCGGGCATGATGGAGCAGGAAATGCTGCCGACCCTGCCGCCGTTGCCGGGGCTGGACACCGCGGCGTATCGGCGCGACCTGTTGGCACGCTTTGCCAATCCCGCGCTGCAGCATCAGACCAGCCAGATCGCCATGGATGGCTCGCAGAAGATCCCGCAGCGCCTGCTGGCGCCGATCCGTGAGCGCTTGCGGGCCGGCGCGCCGTTTCCGCGCCTGGCGCTGGGCGTTGCCGCCTGGCTGCATTTCCTGCGCGGCACGGATGAGCACGGCGCCAGGTACCGTATCGAAGACCCGCTCGCCTCGTCGCTGCGAGCCTTGCTGAGCAAGGCCGATGCTGCGCACGTGCACGAAGAGGATCGCGTTGCGGCCATCGCGTCGTTCGCGCCGGTGTTCGGGGATCTCGGTGCGTCGCGTGTCTTCGTCGCAGCACTGGCCGCGCACACGCGCATGCTGCGCGAGCGTGGCGTCCTGGCAACGGTGGAGGCGGCAGCGGGCATGCAGATCGAGGCCTGAGCGCATCGCAAGATCGCCGAAGTACCGAACCCGCCATACACACTGCGCCTTGTCGCCGCCGCACCGTTGCCCGGCGCACACCCGCTGCACTTATTTGCGGGTGTGCAGTCAAACGATCAGGCCGGCGTGTCCTATGCTGTGCAGATACGCGGGCCCAATCAGTGATCAGCGATCAGCTGACTGCAAGCGTAGTTGTACAACCGCTGCGAAATGCCGCAGCGCACCAGCATATCCGGAGGTGGCTATGGAACTTCACATGCAATCGCACCACTATGTGCGCCGAACGCCAGACTGGACCGCGGCGGCGGTGTCCGGCCTGGCAGCAGGGGCGCTATTGATGGTGATCGAGCTGTTCTGGTCCACGATGGTGGCGGGCGTCAATCCCTGGGGCACAACGCGGATGATCGCGGCCATCCTCATGGGGCAGGGCGTGTTGCAGACCTCGTTGTTCAGCGTGAGTACCGTAGCCGCGGCACTGGCGATCCACTTTGTGCTCGGCGCGGTGCTGGGCATGATCCTGGGGGCCATCATCGCGCCATTCCACCTGGATTCGAGCACGGGCCTCGCATTGCTCACGGGCGCGGTATTCGGCATTGCCGTCTACGTGCTCAACTTCTACGGCATGACACGCTTTTTCACCTGGTTCGCCGATGCGCGCGGCTGGCATACGCTGGTTGGCCACATGATCTTCGGCATGACCGCGGCCATTGCCTACTGGAAGCTCGAAAGCAAGGATGTATCTCACTGAGCACGCAAACAGGAGAAGAAACCAGCCTATCCATCAGCGCGTGCCGCAGCGCATCCCTGTTTCTGTTGCCCTGCGGACACGCGGCTTAGCGGTTTAGACCCGCGCATTGCCACTACACGGGCCGTGCGGGCCGGCAGCGGCGGATGAAAGCTTCGGCTTTCTCCGCCGCTTTTTGTTTTGCCGCTGGCGGCGCGGGGCCCGGCCAGCTTCGTGTGGCATGACACTCAAAGCGCTGTCAAGGTCGCCTTGCCGGTGGCGGACCAGATGCACTAGTCTTATCTCAGCCTTGCGTGTAGTTCACGGCCTTTCTGTACGCACTTTCTGTACGCAAGGGGGAGGAGGGTCTGTATGGCGATAGCCATTGCAATCGTGATCATCGTCGTTGCTTCGGTGCTCTTCCATTTCGTGAGCCCGTGGTGGGCGACGCCGCTTGCCTCCAACTGGAAGCAGATGGACGACACGCTGACGATCACACTGGTCATCACCGGCATCTTCTTCGTCATCATCAACCTGTTCATCGCCTACATCGTCTGGCGCTACCGCCATCGCGACGGCGCGCGCGCGGCCTATCAGCCGGAGAACAGCAAGCTGGAGCTGTGGCTGGTCGCGGGCACCACGCTTGGGGTGATTGCGCTGCTTGCGCCTGGCCTGTTCGTCTATGCCGAGTACGTGCGCCCGCCCGCCGACGCCATGGTCCTGGAGGTGGTGGGCCAGCAGTGGCAGTGGGGCTTTCGCTTTCCCGGCCGGGGCGGCCAGCTTGGCACCTCGGACCCGCGCTTTGTCACGCCGGCCAACCCCCTTGGCGTGAACCCGGACGACCCGCGCGGGCAGGACGACATCATCGTCGCCGGCCAGGAAGTCCATCTGCCGCTGAATCGCCCGGTCACGGTGCTGCTGCGCTCCAAGGACGTGCTGCACGACTTCTACGTGCCGCCGTTTCGCGCCCGCATGAACATGGTGCCGGGCACCGTCACGTCGTTCTGGTTCACGCCGACCAAGGCGGGCACGTACGAGATCCTGTGCGCGCAGTTGTGCGGGGTCGGCCACTACAACATGCGTGGCCGCGTGGTGGTGGAGGACGAGGCCGCGTTCCAGGCGTGGCTCGCGCGCCAGCCGACATTTGCGCTGACCATGGTGAAGACGCCCCCTGCGGCGACAGCGGCTGCTGGCGCGCCCGCCGCAGCCGCAGCCGATACGCTCGCCGAGCAGGGCCGCGCGCTGGCCCAGAGCAAAGGCTGCGTGGGTTGCCACAGCATCGATGGCAGCGTTGGCGTCGGGCCAAGCTGGAAAGGCTTGTATGGCAGTACAGGGACCTTTGCCGACGGCAGCAGCGCGAAGGTCGACGACGCCTACCTGAGGACGGAGATCATCGATCCGCAGGCGCGCCTGGTCAAGGGCTTCGGCCCGCTCATGCCGAAGATGGCCCTGAGCGACGAGGAGGTGAGCGCGCTGATTGCGTATATCCGCGCCATTGGTGCGACTGGCGCGCCTGGCGCGGCCACTCAGGCGGGCGCGGCGTCCGGCGCGGCCGCCAGGTAGGTTGCAGGCAGGCTGCAAGCAGGGTGCAGGAAGGCTACAGGAGGGAGTGCAATGGCATACGCCGACGACGACGCCCACGACGGACCGCAGAGTTTCTTTACCCGCTACATCTGGAGCCAGGATCACAAGGTGATCGCGGTGCAGTACACGCTGGTTGCCATCTTCGTGGGGCTGATAGGCGTGGTGCTCTCCAACCTGATGCGCCTGCAACTGGGTTTCCCAGGGCACTTCACGTTCATCGACGCCAACCGCTACTACCAGTTCGTGACCATGCACGGGATGATCATGGTGATCTACCTGCTCACGGCGCTCTTTCTCGGCGGCTTCGGCAATTACCTGATCCCGCTGATGGTGGGTGCGCGCGACATGGTGTTCCCATACCTGAACATGCTGAGCTTCTGGGTCTACTTCCTCTCGGTGCTGGTGCTGCTGTCGAGCTTCTTCGTGCCGGGCGGGCCCACCGGCGCCGGCTGGACGCTCTATCCGCCGCAGGCCATCCTGCCAGGCACGCCCGGCTATGAGTGGGGCATCATCCTGATGCTGGTGTCGCTGCTGATCTTTATCATGGCGGCCACCATGGGCGGGCTCAACTACGTCACCACCGTGCTGCAGGCCCGCACCGAGGGCATGACGCTGATGCGCATGCCGCTGTCGGTGTGGGGCATCTTCATGGCCACCATCCTGGCGCTGCTGGCCTTCCCGGCGCTGTTCGTGTCGGGCGTGATGATGCTGCTGGACCGCACGCTGGGCACGAGCTTCTTCATGCCGGCGATCGTGTCGCTGGGCCAGCAGCTCAACTACAAGGGCGGCAGCCCGTTGCTGTTCCAGCACCTGTTCTGGTTCTTCGGCCACCCGGAGGTGTATATCGTCGCGCTGCCGGCGTTCGGCATCGTCTCCGACCTCGTCAGCGTGCATTCGCGCAAGAGCATCTTCGGCTATCGCACCATGGTGTGGGCCATCCTGGCCATCGGCGTGCTGTCGGTGGTGGTGTGGGCGCACCATATGTTCGTGAGCGGGATGAACCCGTACTTCGGCTTCTTCTTTGCTACCACCACGCTGATCATCGCGATTCCCACCGCCATCAAGGTCTATAACTGGGTCATCACGCTGTGGCGGGGCGACATCCATTTCTCGGTGCCGATGCTGTTCGCCATCGCCTTTGTCAGCACCTTCGTGATCGGCGGGCTGACCGGGCTGTTCCTGGGCAATGTCAGCGTGGATATCCCGCTGTCCAACACGTATTTCGTGGTCGCGCACTTCCATATGGTGATGGGCGTGTCGCCGATCCTGGTGGTGTTTGGCGGGATCTATCACTGGTACCCCAAGGTCACCGGCCGCATGCTCAACGATAAGCTGGGGCACATCCATTTCTGGGTGACGTTCGTCGGCACCTATGCCATCTTCTTCCCGATGCATTACCTGGGCATCCTTGGCATGCCGCGGCGCTATTACGCCTACGACAACTACGCCTTCATCCCCGAGTCGGCGCACGCCATGAACGCCTATATCTCCGTGGCGGCGTTTATCGTGGCGGCGGCGCAGTTGCTGTTCATCTTCAACCTGGCCTGGAGCCTCAGGCAAGGCAGGCTGGCGGGGTCCAATCCCTGGCGCGCGGCCTCGCTGGAGTGGCAGACGCCGGATACGCCGCCCGTGCACGGCAACTGGGGCGCGGAGCAGCCGGTGGTGCATCGCTGGGCCTATGCGTATAGCGTGCCTGGCGCGAGCGAGGATTTCATTGCGCAGAACGCGCCACCCGAGGCCGGCGGCGCCGAGCCCGAGCCGCATACCAGCCACGGAGCCGTGGCATGAACCCGAACCTGGTGTATCGCGCCGGTGCCGACGGCGAGCGGCGCCCGGGCCCCGGGCCGGGCGATGTGGGCAGGCAGCGTGCGGGGCCCGCGCCGGCCAGCATCGGGCTGTGGGTGTTCATGGGCGTGGCGAGCTCGCTGTTCACGTTGTTCATCGCCGCGTACGCCATGCGCATGGATTCGCCCGATTGGCACGCCGTGGCATTGCCGTGGCAGGTATGGCTGTCCACGGCGCTGCTTGCCGCGGGTAGCGGTGTGATGCTGGTGGCTGCGCGCGCGGCCCGCGCCGGACGCGTCACGGTGGCGCACGGCGCGCTGCGCTTCGGCGGGCTGGCCGCGGCGGCGTTCGTCGCTTCGCAGTTGTGGGCATGGCAGGCCCTGCTCGCCATCCACGTGGTGCCTGCCAATAACCCGTCCGGCAGCTTCTTCTACCTGCTGACCGCGATGCATGGCCTGCATGTGCTGGGCGGCCTGGCTGGCTGGGCGATTGCCATGCGCGCCGGGCCGGGCAGCGCGCTGCGCATTCGCCTGTGCGCGCGCTACTGGCATTTCCTGCTGGCCGTGTGGCTGGTGCTGCTAGCTGCGCTCGGCTGGCTCACCCCGGAGTTCGTTCGCTATATCTGCGGCCGCGGCTAGGCGGCCAGGCACATCCTCGAAGGAGACGCGCCAATGTCTTCGCTACCCACTTCATCTGCGCCGGCGGTGACCGGTTTGCGCGGGCTGGTGGCCGACTGGTCCTCCGACCAGCAGGCCTTCAAGGTGTCGTGGGGCAAGGCGATGATGTGGATTTTCCTGCTGTCCGACACCTTCATCTTCAGTTGCTTCCTGACCGGGTACATGACGGTCAGGATCGCCAGCACGGCGCCCTGGCCGAACCCCAGCATCGTGTTCGGGCTCAAGGTGGGGGGCACCGAGGTGCCGTTGCTGCTGATTGCGATCATGACCTTCGTGCTGATCAGCAGCAGCGGGACGATGGCGATGGCTGTCAACTTTGCCTACCGTCGCGACCGCGTGAAATGCGCCTTGCTGATGTTTGCCACGGCGCTGTTCGGCGTGGCCTTCGTCAGCATGCAGGCCTTCGAGTGGACCAAGCTGATCGTGACCGAGGGCGTGCGCCCGTGGGGCAACCCGATGGGTGCGCCGCAGTTCGGCTCCGCCTTTTTCATGATCACCGGCTTCCATGGCTTGCATGTGAGCTGCGGCGTAATCTACCTGCTGATCGTCGCCACCAAGGCGCTGCGCGGACGCTACGACCGCACGGGCAACTACCAGATCGTGGAGATCGCCGGGCTCTACTGGCACTTCGTGGACCTGGTGTGGGTCTTTATCTTCGCGCTCTTCTATCTTTGGTGAGGCACCCCATGGCTGCGTCGACCCCATCTCCCGAAGTGCCCGCGGATGCGCCCGTCGTTGCCGGCTCGCACGACGAGTTGCCGCACGGGCAGCAGCACGGGCAACCGCACGGGCAGCAGCATCCCATTGGCCTGTACCTGAAGATCTGGGCGCTGTTGTTCGTGCTGTCCACGCTGTCTTACCTGGTGGACTACTTCCATTTCGAGGGCTATCTGCGCTGGACCCTGATCCTGCTCTTCATGCTGATGAAGGCCGGATTGATCGTGGCCGTGTTCATGCACATGGCCTGGGAGCGGCTGGCGCTGATCTGCGCCATCCTGATACCGCCGCTATGCCTGCTGGTGCTGGTGGGCCTGATGGCGGCCGAGGCGGACTACACATTCCTCTTGCGCGGGGTTTTCTTCCGCTGAGCGCGCATGCGCGTCTGGTGCGTGTTCCATGGGTGCCATCCGGGTACACTTGACCGGTTGCCCGCCACTATGAGGAACCCATGCACCCAGCTACGGAAGCCATCCTGATCTATAACCATGGCCGCGATCCCGAGCGGCTGACCCGCAAGCTCGCGGCCATCGCCGCCGATCCGTTCGCCTTCCTGCGCGGCACCAACCACCTCTACGCGGCCTCGGTGGGCACCGAGGCCGCGCTGATGGAGGCACCCACCACCTATGTCTGCGGCGACCTCCACCTGGAGAACATG
>NZ_BAAILO010000259.1:47003-56729 GCF_054589115.1 Cupriavidus sp. 8B
GGGTGACAACGGCCTGGTGTATTTTGATCTGAACGACTTCGACGACGCGATGGTCGCGCCGCTGACGGTGGACCTGGTGCGCCTGCTGTCCAGCCTGATGATCGCGGCGCCGCAGCTCGGCCTGTCGGATGCCGACGCGCGCGCGGGCGCCGAGCACATGCTCGATACCTACGCGGCGGTGCTGGCCAGCGGCAAGCCGCGCTGGGTGGAGCGCGCCACCGCCACCGGCATGGTGGCGACGCTGCTGCGCCGTGTCAAACGCCGTCGCCGCGGCGAGGTCCTGGCGGCGCGCACCGTGCGGCGTGGCGGGAAACGGCGCCTGCTGGTCGACAACATCCATGCGCTGGCCCCGCTCAAGGGCGAGCGCAAGCGCGCCGCCGCCATCCTGCGCGAGTTCACGCGGCAGTCCCATCACGGCCAGTTCGTGGCCGACGACGCTGCGCGGCGGGTGGCGGGCGTGGGCAGCCTGGGGCTGGAGCGCTACGTGGTGCTCGCGCATGCGCCGGGCACACCCACCGCCCAGCGCCTCGTCGACATCAAGCGCGCCGCGCCCAGCGCCTGGCAAGGCTTGCCATATGGCGCGCAACCCGCCTGGGGCACCGATGCGTCGCGCGTGGCGCATATCCAGCACGCCATGCAGGCGGCTTCGCCCGCGCTGCTCTCGGCGGTGGCGATGGGTGGCGGGCCGGGAGACCCGTCCTACATCGTCAAGAGCCTGCAGCCCACGGCCGACCGGGTCAACCTTGGACCTCACACAGATCGCGCTAGCCTGAACGTAGTGCTTCTCACGATGGCACGCTCGGCGGCCTGGGCGCACTTGCGCGGCTGCGGACATGAAGCCGCCGATCGCATCGAGCAATTGCAGGAGTTCGCTGCCGGCTCGCGCTGGCGCGCGCCGGTGCTGCGGCTGGCGCGGCATGGCTGCGAGATGGCGCAGGCGCAGTGGAAGGACTTTGCCGAGGACTACCACAAGGCCCGGGGGAAATAGGAAACAGGCCTGGCTTGATTCGTGGCGGGCCTGATCGCTCGCCATCTCTGTCTACTTGCGTTCTGGCCGGGCGGGTGCCCGGCCAGGACGGTACATCAGACCTGCGTGATGAACTTGGTCACCAGGTAGCCATCGAAGGTTTCCAGGCCGCCTTCGCTGCCGATGCCGGAATCCTTGATGCCGCCGAACGGCGTCTCGGCCAATGCCATGCCGAAATGGTTGATATTGACCATGCCGGCCTCCAGGCCGTTGGACACCACCGTTGCGGTCTTCAGCGAGTTGGTGAACACATACGAGGCCAGGCCGAACGGCAGGCTGTTCGCGCGACGCAGCACTTCTTCCACGTCCTTGAAGCGCGTCACCGGCGCCACCGGGCCGAAGGGCTCGTCGACCATCAGCTTGGCGTCGTCGGGCAGGTCGGTCACCACAGTGGGGGCAAAGAAGAAGCCCTTGTCGCCGATGCGCTTGCCGCCGGCCACCACCTTGCCGCCGCGATGATTGGCGTCGTCCAGGAACTGCTCCATCGAGGCGATGCGGCGCTCGTGCGCCAGCGGGCCCATCTGGGTCCCGTCGTCCAGGCCATCGCCGACCTTGATCGAGCCGATCACTTCAGTGAAGCGCGCGAGGAACTTGTCGTAGGCTTTTTCCTGCACGTAGAAGCGCGTGGGCGACACGCACACCTGGCCGGCATTGCGCAGCTTGAAGCGCGCCAGCATTTCGGCTGCCGGCTCGATGTCAGCGTCGTCGAACACCAGTACCGGCGAGTGCCCGCCCAGCTCCATGGTCACGCGCTTCATGTGGGCGCCGGCCAGCGCGGCCAGCTGCTTGCCCACCGGCACGGAACCCGTGAAGGAGATCTTGCGCACGATCGGCGATTCGATCAGGTAGGTGGAGATCTCGCCCGGCACGCCCCAGACGATGTTCAGCACGCCCGGGGGCAGGCCTGCATCGTGGAACAGCTGGGCCAGCGCCACCACCGCGCTGGGCGAATCTTCCGGGCCCTTCAGGATCAGCGTACAGCCGGCGCCGATGGCCGAGACCATCTTGCGGATCGCCTGGTTGAACGGGAAGTTCCACGGCGTAAAGGCAGCGCACACGCCAATCGGCTCGCGCACCACGATCTGGCGCACATTGGGCTGGCGCGGCGGGATCACGCGGCCGTAGATGCGGCGGCATTCCTCGGCATGCCATTCGGCGTGCTCGGCGCAGATCATGACTTCGCCGATGGCTTCGGCCAGCGGCTTGCCCTGGTCCAGCGTGATGTTGCGGCCGATCTCCTTGGCGCGCTCGCGGGTCAGCTCCGCCACGCGGCGCAGGATCTTGGAGCGCTCCAGCGGCGAGGTCTTCTTCCAGCTTTCAAAGGCGCGCTGCGCGGCGGCGAGAGCGCGGTCCAGATCGCCGCGGTTGGCATGCGGCAGCTTGCCCAGCAGTTCCTGGGTGGCGGGGTTGATGACGTCTTGCTCGCGTCGATCCCCTCCCTTGACGAATTCCCCGTCGATGTAGAGGGCGAGATCCTGGTACATGCCTTTCTCCTGAAGAAGGTTGCGTGCGACAAGCGCAGCGGGTGCCGCCGCGGTGGGGGATGCCGCGCCTGGGCGCGGTGGCCAAACCGCAAGCTTAACGCGTCGGCCGGTTTTGTGCATCGGCGGGCTCTGGTGTGTCAGGACGGACGGTCAGGACGGACGGAGTGCCTTAGCCAAGTGACGCAAAAGACACTGCTGGTTCTGATTCTCCGGCTCAGAAAATATGGGTGATGCCCAGGCTCAGCCCGCTCGTCTTCTCTCCGGAAAGTACCTGGAGGAGAAGACGCGACCGCGTAGTGGCGCAACTTGGGGCCCATTGGCTATGACAATTTCGTGAGGTGGCATGCGATTTCCTGATGGCGGGTGCCCTGATAGCCAAACCGCGGGAGACGGATCGACGGGCGGGTTTGAGCGGGGCGAGCGGGGTGAGCAGGGGAGGGCGGCGCCGCGGACGCGTTTTGCGCCAACCGGTCACCGAAGCAAACACTATTCTTTACAGTTGAGGCGGGCACCACCACTCCGGCGCCCGATCTTCATTTCGCCCAACAGTAAAAGGATAATCAATGGCAATGCGTTTTTTTGACAGCACGGGAATAGACACTTACCTGGCTCCCGCCGCGCCCGCTCCACTCGTTCTCAAGCACACGATCAGCCCCGAGGAAATCCGCGATAACTTGCCGCGGGGACAGGGCGGCGTCGGCTTCTTGTTCCATGCGACCGATTGGGAGACATTATCGTTTTCATTTCATAATGTCCGGCAAAGAAGCGCCGAGTTCGAAGAAGCGCTTTGGAGAACGCCGCCGTTCATTGCCTCACCGATTTATTCCGGCTCGCAGCTAATTGGTGCCAATATCGCCTGCCCGGTGCCGCTTGAACTCTGGCTGGGCAGCCCGAGCGGCATCAAGCGGTTCCGGGAAACCCAGTTCTTCCCCGCGCTCGAACTGGCAAGGCGGGCGGGCTTATCCATGGTAGCCATGGGCGCATCCACGCCTTACGCCTGCAACTACGGGGCCTTGCCGCGCCCGGTCAAGCCGCCCCATATCACCACCGGCCACGCCGCGACGGCGGCCATGCTGAAGGATTGGGCCATGCATTGCTGCAACGAGGTCTCCCTGGAGTTCGGCAATGCCAAGATCGCCCTGTTCGGTGCGGCAGGCCGCCTGGGCACGACCGTTGCCAAATACCTGCTCTACAAGAACGCGCCGAAGGAACTGGTGCTGATCGACCTGCCCGACAAGGCGAACCTGCTCACGGCGCAAGCCACGGAACTCCTGTCCTCCGACCTGCTGGGAAAATGCAGGGTTTCGGTGCATACCTTCCGGCCGGATACCGCCTTGCCACAGTTTGACGGCGCCATCCTCACCAGCAGCACCAGCCTGCCTTATCTCACGGCTTCGGACCTGGCGCGCGCGCAATTCTGGATCGACGATTCGCATCCCCGGGCCGCCAGCGTCGAGGCGGAACTCGCTTCGCGCGGCAAAACGCTCTATATCGAGTGTTTTGCCCGCGGACCCGAAGGCCTGAATACCGCATTTCCCTTCAGGCTGCCCAGTACGCGCGATTGTTATACTTGCTTCGCGGAAGGATATGTGGCATGGCAGGAAGGCATGGCCACCGATTTCATCGTCGGTAGTCCTCCGGTCTGGTCAGTCTCCTATACTCACGGCTTATTGAAGAAATACGATTTCTCGGTGGGGCCCTTTTTCGGCAAGAACGGCACGCCGGTTCCCTTGGTCGCAAGCCAGCCTGGCAGCCAGGAATTGATTGGGTCATAAACGGCATCCGGAGGCCTGATGAATGTATTGCGTGAATCGACGCGGGATATGCTCGAACGCAGTCGCTTTGCAATTCGGTGGGGCGGCATACTCGGCCTCCTGTGCCACCCCATCTATTACGTGGTCTGGACCTACGTACTGCCCCAGCCCTACGATAATCTGCCGCTGCGCCTAAGCGCGGCGGCGCTGTGCATACCCCTGATCCTGCAGGACCGCTGGCCCAAGCGCTACGAGGCGCATCTGCTCGTCTACTGGCATTTCTGCCTGATCTACGTGCTGCCCTTTGCCTGTACCTTCCTGACCATCAGGAACGGGTTTTCCACCATGTGGATGATGACGGAAGTCATGATGATCTTCATCCTGGCGCTGTGCATCAACACGCCGCTCCTGGTCCTGGTCTGTATCGCCCTTGGCTTGCTCGGCGCCACGCTCGCGGCCGTCTTGACGTCGCCCGCCGGCCTGGTGGTGAGCGCGGTCGACCAGGCCAACCTGGCATTGCTTCCGGTGGTGACCCTGTGCAGCATGGCTTTTAGCCACGCCATCAGCAAAGGGCGCATCGTTGTGGAGAGGAACAAGGCGCTGCAGAGCCTGGCCGGCTCGATCGCCCATGAGATGCGCAGCCCGCTGGGGCAATTGAAGCTGGTCCTGGATGGCGTGGAAAATGCGCTGCCCGAAGTCACGGATTCCACGCCCGCGCCGGTGCTGTCCAACGAGAATGCCGCGACGGTGCATCGCCATCTCGCCCAGGGGCAACTCTCCATCGAGCGGGGGCTGCGGATCGTGGCCATGACCATGGACGAGGTGAGCGGGAAACCCATCCGGTCGGATCAGTTCGGCTACCTGACGGCCTCCGGCGCCGCGCTCAAGGCCGTGGAGGAGTACGGCTTCGGCAGCGACGCGGAGCGCAACAGGGTCAAGCTGATTGTGCGCAAGGACTTCACCTTCAAGGGGGACGAAGCGGTCTTCCTGTTCGTGTTGTTCAACCTCATCAAGAACGCGCTCTATTACTTCCCTTTGCGTCCCGACGCCACGCTCAGCATCACGGTGGATCAGCCCTCAGTGCTGGTTCGGGATACCGGGCCTGGCGTCCCGGCCGACATCCTGCCTCACTTGTTCGAGCCATTTCGCACGTCCGGAAAGTCGGGCGGCACCGGGCTTGGCCTGGCTTACTGCCGGCGCGCGATGCACGCCTTTGGCGGGGACATCGCCTGCCAGTCCCAAGCGGGCCAGTTCACCGAGTTCACCCTGACGTTTCCGGCCGTGTCGCCCGCCGAGCTTGCCGATCACGAAAAGGCGACGGTGCAGCGCGCCGCGGTGGCACTGCGAAACGCGCGCATCCTGCTGGTCGATGACGATCGCGATCTGCGCGACAGCACGCGCCGCGTGCTGTCGCAGGTGGGCGCGCAAGTGGAAGAGGCCGAGAATGGCCAGGCGGCGCTGGAGAAGCTGCGCTCGGTCCCCTATGACCTGGTGCTCCTCGACATCAATATGCCGGTGCTGGACGGCTACGCAACGGCCGACAGGATGCGCGCCACGCCCGGCGCGGTGAATCGCGGCGCCATCATCGTGGCCTATACGTCCGAGCCACCCCACATGGCGCGGCTCAAATTGCGCAAGGCCGGCGTTGAAGCGGTACTGAGCAGGTCCATTGGCCCGCTGGAACTGTTGACGGCCTTGCAAGGCATCGTCGAGCGTGGCTTCGAGGCATTGCACAGCGGTGGCGCCGATACGCTCAGCGCCAAGACGGTGCTCGTGGCCGACGATGATACCTATAGCCGGCTGGTCACCAAGGCGCATCTGGAGCGCCGGGGCATCACGGTGGTGGAAGCGGAGCACGGGGTAGAGGTGTTGTCCCGGCTGGGCGAGCATGACGGCATCGATGCCATCGTGCTGGATATCCATATGCCCGGCTTGAGCGGCATCGACACCGCGAAGGCCATCCGCGGGCGGTCGCAGGCATGTCGCGACATGCCCATCCTTGCGCTGACCGGACATGTGGACGAAAGCGTTGTCCGCGCCTGCCTGGCGGCAGGCATCAGCGATGTCCTTGCCAAGCCTGTCGTTGCCGAGTCGCTTTACTTCCAGCTCGGCCGGCATTGGCAACGGCGCGCCGCGAATGGCGAATCCAGCCCTGCGAATAATCTCCAAGCCTCGGGCATCGTTGTCATCGAGCACAATGGCCCGGTGGCGGCAGACCTGCTTGACGGCCGTCGCCTCGCGGAACTGAAGGCGCTGGCCTTGCTGGAGGAATCGCTGGTGCCCTGCATCGATCGCATTCGTACGCTGGTCGAGCAGCTCCGCACCGATGTGTCGCAGGAGAACCTCGATGGCGCGCAACAACGGCTGCACAATCTGCTCGGCGTGAGCGGCAATATCGGGGCCAGCGCCTTGCATCGATTCGTGCGGCAGGTCTACCCGGCGGTGGATCAAGGCAGATGGCCGGCGGAGGCGGCGTGGCTGGAGCAGGTCGGCACGCTTGCTGCCCATTCCATCGATGCATTGCAGCGCGTCCAGGCATCCACCACGGCGCAAGCGGACTCCCGGCCTGACGGATCCGGATGCCAGGCGGTCAGGCAATAGCAGGCGCAACAGGTAGGCAACAGGCAGGCAGCAGGCAAGCTCAGCCGCGCCGCATCGCCACCATGCTGCGCGTAGCCAGCGCCAGCGCATTGTGCCGGTTGCCGCCGCCCAGGCCATCGGAGATCTCCGTGGCCGCGTTCAGCACCAGCGCGGCAAAGCCCTTGATCTTGTGCGGCTTGAAGCGCTCCGCGGGCCCCGACAGCCCGATGGCGGCGATGACGTGCCCGTTGCCGTCGCTGATCGGTGCGGCCACGCCGTAGACCGTCTCCCGCCACTCGCCGCGGTTGACCGCATAGCCCAGCTTGCGCACCTTGGCCATCTCCTGCAGGAATCGCTCGGGCTCGACGATGCTGTTGGGCGTGGACGGCGCCAGCGTGGTGCACATGCGCTGTAGGGCGGTGTCCGGCTGGAAGGCCAGCATCGCCTTGCCGGTGGCCACGCAGTGCGCCAGCGCCCGGCCGCCGATCTGGGTGTAGGCGCGCACGGGGTTGGGGCTGTCGATCTTGTGCACGTAGACCACCTCGGCGCGGTCCAGCACGGACAGGTGCACGCTCTCGCCGCTGGCGTGCATCAGCTTGTCCATCCACGCCTCGGCATGGCGGCGCAGGTCCAGCCGCGAGAGCACGGCCGAGCCCAGCTCCCATAGCTTGATGGACGCGCTGTAGCCGGTGCCGGAGGCGTCGCGGATCACATAGTGCAGCTCCGTCAGCGCTTGCAGCAGCCGGTGCACATTGCTCTTGGCCAGGCCCAGGTGGGCGGCGATCTCGGTGAGGCCCAGCGGGCGGTCGCTGTGCGCCAGCAACTCAATCACGCCGAGGCCCTTGATCAAGGTGTTGTTCATCGATGTTTGTGCTCTATGCGGCCATTTTATGCGCAGATCTTATGCGCAGATCCTATTCGGACAGCGCCTATCTGTTCTCAAATGTGGAACGATAGTATCGTATTTTGCAGCTCCCTATAATCATCGCATCGCGGCCGGCAGCCTTCCCAGGAGGATGGCTGATTCACTGCGCCGCCCCTTTCTCGTTTCCCGTGGATGCTTCCCATGCGTGATCTCGACCACCAGGACCTGCCGCTGCAAGGCGTGCGGGTCGTGGAATTCTGCACCGTTGCCGCCGGCCCCTTTTGCGGCATGCTGCTGGCCGATATGGGCGCCGAGGTGATCAAGGTGGAAGCGCCCGAGGGCGACACCTTACGGCAGTGGCCGCCGCTATCCGATGGCTTCTCGGAGAATTTCGCATCGCTGAACCGCAACAAGGAGTCGGTGGCGCTCAACCTGAAGGACGCTGCCGACGTGGCGCTGGCGCGCGCGCTGATCCTGGATGCCGACGTGGTGATCGAGAACAACCGCCCCGGCGTGATGGACAGGCTCGGGCTGGGCTACGCCAGCTTTCGCGAGCAAAAGCCGGGGCTGGTGTATTGCTCGGTGTCCGCCTACGGCCAGAGCGGCCCGCGCGCGGGCGAGGGCGGGTTCGACCTGACCATCCAGGCTGCCGCCGGCGTGATGAGCGTGACCGGCGAGCCCGATGGCGCGCCGGTGAAATGCGGCGTGCCGCTGGCCGACTTCGCGTCGGGGCTGTACGGCGCCTTTGCCATTGCCAGCGCGCTCGCCCGGGTGCGGGCCGGCGGCGCTGGCGCGCATATCGATGTGCCGATGTACGGCTGCACGCTAGGCATCGCCGCGTTGCAGACCAGCGAGTACTTCGGCACCGGCAGGAGCCCGGCCAAGCTGGGCTCCGCCCATCCGCGCAACGCGCCCTACCAGGCGTTCCAGGCCGCCGATGGCTACTTTGCCATCGCCGCGGGCAACCAGAAACTGTGGCTCGAAGTGGTACGCGTGGTGGAACTGCCCGCGCTGGCGCAGGACGCGCGCTTTGCCACCACGCGCGACCGCGCGGCCAACCAGGCCGCGCTGAAGATCCTGCTGGAGGAGCGCTTTGCCACCGCTGGCGTGGAGCACTGGATTGCCGCCTTCAATGCCGCCGGCGTGCCGCATGCGCGCATCAACGACTATGCCGCCGCGCTGGACGATCCGCAGGTGGCGCATATGGAGTGGGTGCGCCCGCTCACGCTGCCTGGTGGCCACCAGACGCGCACCTTCGCCTCGCCGCTGCGCTTCGACGGCCTGGGCTTGCCGATCCGCCGCGACCCGCCGGCGCTGGGCGAGCACAATGCCGCCGTGCGTGCCCGCTACCAGGCGGGCGGCGCAGGCACGGAACAAGACCCCGCGTAAAGATAAAGGAATCATCATGAGCGACAAGACTGGCAACATCGATCGGCTGCGCGAGTTCGTTGCCGCCATCAGCCGTGTGGTCACGCAGGCAGAGCGCGAGGGCAGCAGCGAGTCCGCCATCCTGGTGCAAGCCAGCGCCGCACTGGCCGAACTGGTGGCGCACGACGACTGGCTGCCTGAGGCCATGGCGCTACCGCATCCGGTCTACTACCAGCAGCACCTGCTCTACGGCGATCCGCTCGATCGTTTTTCGCTGGTCAGCTTCGTCTGGGGGCCGGGCCAGCAAACGCCCGTGCACGACCACACGGTGTGGGGCCTGATCGGCATGCTGCGCGGCGCCGAGGTGGACCAGCACTACCGCGTGGAAGGCGGCAGGCTGGTGGAAGATGGCGATGCCGTGCTGCTGAGCGCCGGCCAGGTGGCCGCGGTCTCGCCAACGCTGGGCGATGTGCACCGCGTGCGCAATGCGCATGACGACCGGGTGTCGATCAGCGTGCATTTGTATGGCGGCAACATCGGCCGCATCCAGCGCCATGTGTATGACGCCGCCAGCGGCGCCACCAAGCCGTTCGTATCTGGCTATTCCAACGCGCTGGTGCCCAACCTGTGGGCGCCGGCGGCGCCGCC
>NZ_BAAILO010000259.1:56869-71544 GCF_054589115.1 Cupriavidus sp. 8B
CCGCTGAACCGGCCCGAGCGCGGCAACGCGCTGTCGGCGGGGTTGGTGGAGGCGCTCGCGGCGGCGGTGCTGGCGTGCTACCACGATGGCACCCGCCTGCTCGCCATCGAGGGCGCCGGCACGCATTTCTGCACGGGATTCGACCTGGGTGACCTGGATAGCGAGAGCGATGATTCGCTGCTTGCGCGTTTCGTGCGCGTCGAGCTGCTCCTGCAAAGCGTGCATGGCGCGCCCTTCACCACCGTGGCGCTGGTCCAGGGCCGCGCGATGGGCGCGGGCGCCGACTTGATGGCGGCCTGCGAGCAACGTTGGGTCGCGCCGGGCAGCACTTTTGCCTTTCCAGGCGCGGCCTTCGGCCTGGTGCTGGGCAGCGCGCGGCTGGCGCAACTGGTGGGTGTGGCCACGGCGCGAGACTGGATCGCCAGCGGACGGGCCGTGCGGGCCGAGCAAGCGCTGGCGTGCGGCCTGGCCGGTAGTTCGGTGGCACCGCAGGAACGCGCCGCCGCGCTCGCCACGCTGGCTGAGCGTGCGCGCCGGCTGGATGCGCCAACCCAGGCCGCTATCCAGGCCGCCACGCAGGGCGGCCACGCCCTGGCCGAAGCGGCGCGCGCGGCGCAGCTGGCCGAGCTGGTGCGCTCCGCCGCCCGGCCGGGGCTCAAGGCGCGCATCGTCGCCTACCGGGCGGCCTCCAGGCGCTGACTCAGCGTGGCTCCGGGCTGAATGCCCGCAGGCCAGGCCAGGCCAACGCTGCCCAGGCGCCCTTGGGCGAGGCCAGCAGCTGGCGCAGGCTGGCGGCATCGAAAGCCTTGCCCAGGGGGTCGGCCCGGAAGGCGGCAAGCCATTGCTGGCGGCCAGCGATAAAGGCGTGGCCGAAATCTTCCCAGCTGGCAAAACAGTCCTGCGCGCGCTGTGCGTTGAGCAAGAGCACGCGCCACGCGGCCATCGGCTCGACCCAGCCCATCAGCATGACATTGCGCGCAAAAAATGCCATCCGGACGCAGGCAAACGCTAGCGCGGCGCGCGGATCGTCTGTCGGCAGCAGCGCATGCAGGTCGGCGCGAAACCACCGCGATTCGAACACCTGGGCGAGGTGCTGGCGCACTTCGTCATCCGTGGCGTTGGCGCGGAACACCATCTGGTGCAGCAACTGCACGCGGAACAACGCGCGCGCCGCGTCCGTCATGTGGTCCGAGGCAGGGTTGAAAAACCCCGTCATGTTGGTGGCATCGACCATGGGCTGCGCCAACGTCAATGCCCATTGCTTGCGCCGGGTGAACGCAGCGGGACGCTTGGGGCGCAGGAAGCGGTAGACCCGCCATAGCACAAGGCCCCCGAGGAGCAGGTAGAAGACATTCATCGGATTCGGCGCTCCATTACGATTTCGATGGCAAAGCCAGGATGGCTTCCGCTTGCGATAGGGATCGCTCCGGCCACGGCACGCCTTCGGTTGCGACAACCTCCTCACCGCCATGCGGATCCGCCGTTGGCCTTGTGGCATACCTGACCGATGCCGCCCGTGGCGAACGCTCCGCCAGCAAACCAGGCTGGCGCGCGGCGACCAGCCACTCCACAATCGGCGTTGGGGCGCTGAGCCTGACAAAGAGCTGCGGGTACCGGGCGACCAATCGGGTCTGGGTCGTGGCTTCGGTCACGTCTTCAATGCGCGCCCAGCCGGCTGGCGTGCGGACTACACCGATGGCGATGCAATCGTCCGGCGTTTGCTCGTCGGTACCCAGGGCGTTCAGGCAGGCCAGCACATCTTCCACGTAGCGTGCGATGGGCGGCCGGTTCTGCTTGCCCTTGACCTGGTCGACCGCAAGCGCGCCATTGGCCAGGACATGCACGCTGATGGTGATATGCGGTTGCCCGCTGGCATCGCGCAAATTCAGCAAGCGAAGCCGCTGCTGCGCCACGGCTTCGGCATAGCGCTCGCCGTAGCCGCCGGACAGCGCGCGCCGGTCGGAAAACTGCCCCAGGCAATGCCGCATGACATAGCTTTCAAATGCCATTTCCGCGCGCAGCAGCGCGCTGTCCGGCAGCAATTCCACGAACGCGCCATTCGGCGTCGAGAGCAAGGTGCGCAGCGCCTCGGGCTGGCTCTGGCGCCAGCCGCGCTCGATACGCGTGGCCATCTCGGCATGTTCCCTGTCCCACAGCGCCAGCGCTTGCGGGCAGGTGATGCGGTCGAGCTTGCCGTCGAGAGCGGTGCCCTTGCGCGAAGTCAGGAACTCCACGAGCCGCGCTTCCAGCGCCAACAGGCGCGGCTCGACAGGATCGACCCAGACGACCGGGGCAGGTGGCGTTGCTGCTTCGCCGCTGCTCGCCTTGGCCGAGGCGCCAAAGCGAGCCGCAACCCACTCCGGCATCGCCTCGGATCGCAGGACCTGCCGCGCATCCGCGAGCGAATCGATCTTCATGGCCGGCTCGAAGTTGGCGACGAGATGGCGATAGAAGTGGTTAAGCAGCCAGGCGCGCACCGCCGCATCGTCGCCGCGTGCCTGGCTGCGTGCGGCGATGCCCGACTTCAGCGCACCGGCATTGAGGGCGTTGCGCGGTGCGTAGCCTGCCGCCCGCCTGGCAGTACTCATTTCCTCATTTCCTCATTTCCAGACTTGCCACCAGCTCTTGCTCTTGCCAGGGGCGTTGGCTTGCGTGCGGTAGAGCGCCAGCTTTTCCTCCATCGCCTTGACATCGGCGAGCTCATACTCGTTGCTGCGCGGATTGAGTGCGATGGCACGCTCAAAGAGCGCGGCGGCCTCGGCGTGGCGCTGCAGCCCGCTGAGCGTGTCGGCCCCCAGGCTGACCATCCAGGATTCCGAGCAGCCATCGACCTGGCGTGCGATGCGGCTCCACAAGGCCGAGGCTTCTTCCGGGCAGTTGTGCGCCAGGTTGAACGCCATTTGCAGGCGCACGCCCAAGGCCTTGCCCGACAGGTTGCTATCGTCCTGGCCCTCTTGCCGCTCCCATTTCACCAGGCGCTCCAGCCAGATGGGAATCTCGCGATCGCGATCGAGCTTGTACAGGGCCTGCGACACTTCGCTCAGGTACTCGTTAGGGTCGTGCCGGCTATAGCCAAACTCGGCGGCGAAGTGCCAAAGCTGCTCGGCGGCGCTGATGATCCCCTCGGAATCGCGCATTGCGATCCGCACGCTCAACAGGCCGGCGTAGTGTTCGGCAAACGGGCTGGCCGCGATGCCGCGCCTGTGCAATTCGACGGCATCCTCAAAGCGCCGCTCGTCGTAGCGATAGATGATGGCCAGGTTGTTGCACAACATGGAGTAGAGGTGCGCGCAGGCGTCGTACGGATGGCCGGCGCCGCTCTCGAAATAGCGCTCCAGGCACGCCTGTCCTTGTTCGTAGGCGGCAATCTGCAGCTTGATGAAATCGCTGTAGGTTTCGTTGCGCGACGCCGCGGGGACGCGGTCGAGGTGTTCCTCGAGCAAATCGCCAAGCGAGACCCCGAAGTTGTACGCCCACAGCCCGCTTGGCAGCGAGAAGGCCGGCAGCTTCAGCGTCTGGATCACCCCAAGCGATTGCACCCGTGCCTCGAACAGGGCATAGGCCGTGCGGTTGTCTTCCATGCCGCCTTCCTGCGCCGCCGCATACAGCCGTGCAGCTTTCGTCGTGGCATCGATGCGGCCCGCCGCGGCATCGTTGACTGCCGCCAATCGTGCGATCCACGGATGGCCCGGCGAACGTTGCTCGGCCAGCGTGCGTGCGGCGTCGAACACCGCCTGCAAGGCCTGCGCGTTCACTTCCTCACCCACGGCGCCAAAGAGCGCTTCATGAATCGGGGAGAGGTTCCGCAGATCCTCTTCACCTTCTTGCGCATTTGACAGGAAGGCCACCAGCGTCTCTTCCGTGTTGCAAGCCCGCATGGCACACAATGGCCACCAGACCGAGTCGTCGGCCGCATCGGCCAGCCGCGCGTGAGCCAGCTGCGCGGCGCCATCCCACATCTCATCCTCCACCTGATAGATGTGAAGAAACGCCCGGCGGCCGGCATCGTCAACGCGCTGGGCTTCCATCAGCCACGGCAGCTCGTATTCGATGAAGTCATCGCTTCCGTTCGAGGACAGGCTATGACGCGCGGCGGAGCAGGCGTCCAGTGCGCCGGGCAGATCGCCTCGCGCGTACAAGGCGCGCGCCGCGAGCCGGGACAGCCGGACTTCCAGTTCGCGGCGCTGCGGCAAGGACCGTTGCGCTGTCAGCGCCCTGACGGGCTGCTGGAAGTCGGCAAGGCGCTCGGGCGCGATCCCGATCAGGGCGCTGCCCAGGCGCAGCCAGTCGTTTTCGTCGACGTCCTGCTCCGCGTCGGCCGTCTGTAGTGCCAGGATGGCCGCGCCAGCGGCTGCGCGGGCCTCGTCGTCGCTGTCATGGCGCGTCAGCGCCCAGGCGCGCCGCCGCTGATAGTCGGCGAGATCCCATGCACGGTATGGCGCACGTGCCGCGATGGCCCCGTTCAACGCATGGCGCAGCTCAATTGCCTCCAGCGCAATGCACAGATCGCGCAGCTCAAGGCTGTCGAGTACCCGAAGCTGGCGATACCGGTCCGCATTCAGGTCCGGCATCCCTGCCACGATGGCGCGCATTTCCGTGAGCGCCCGCTGCGTGCTCTTCACGTCGTTGAGGTGGTTGGCCATCTGGAGGCGATAGAGCGCCAGGTGCATGCGCAGCTCGGCCTGGGCTTCGCGCGGCCTGGCTTCCAGCACGCCGGCGCCGTCGTCGTTGACCACCGCCAGCGCAGCCGCCGGATCCCCCGCGCGCATCCATAGCGTATGCAGCCGGTCGATGGACTCGAGGGAATCCGCCCGCAAAGGCTTGGCGCGCAATCTGGCCAGCAAATCAGCGGCTTCGCTTGAGTTGCCTTCTTCGAGATCGGCTTCGAAGCGATCCAGTAACTGTTCCAGCAAAACACCCGTCAATGCGCCGCCATTGATATCCACGGTTCTTTCCATAATGTGATCTAATTTGCACCCAGCTCCGGATTCTACCCGGAGATGCAGCAGACCCGGAAATTGCGCCCTATGGCGCGGCCAATGGCTTTATGGTTCAGCTAGCCAAAAAAAAAAACCCCGCCTCCCTGGGGAGACGGGGCGTTTTATTTTGGTTGTTGTGGTGGTTGTTGTGGTTGCCCTTCAAGGGCGGACGGTATGCGCTTAGTTCTTCTGCGCGTCTGCAGGCGTGGTCGACATTTCCTGCTTCATGGTCTCGTTGTTGGCCTTCTTCTCGGTGCTCTTTTGCTGCTTGGCGGACTTCACGTCCTGCTTGTATTCGGTCTTGGCGGCCTTTTTCTTGGCCTTGTATTCGTCCGAGGCCTGCTTGTTGGCATCGCGGCGCTGGACCAGCGGATCCTTCGGCGGCTCGACCTGGGTCATGCCGGCCGGCACAGCGGCGTTGCCGCTATCGGCAGGAACGGCGGGTGTCTGGGCAAAGGAGGCCGCACATAGCAGGCCAGCAGCCAGGGCGGTGGAAGCTTGCAAAAAGCGAATCGGCTTGTTCTTCGTCATATTGGACCTCACGGTTCATGGATCGAAACGGCTCTTGGATGCCATCGCGGGGACACCGCGATGGGGGCATGCGCGGCGCCAAGGGCCACCTATGTTGTGCATTTCGCCAGTGTTTGATGTCTCGCGCAAGCGCCCGTGCCCTGATCCAAACAACTGCTTACAATTGGCTTTCTGTCTGACAGACGACTACCGACAAGGCTTGTCAGCAAGGTATGACATAGTGGCGAACGTGGGCATTGCGCGTTGCATTGCCCCTCGTTTCCCGACGATAGCAGGCGCAATAAAAACACGAGACCTCCCTCGAACATGCCAACAAAATCCAAAGCCCAACTGACCACGGGCCCGATCGGCCGCACGCTGCTGCTGTTTTCACTGCCGGTGCTGGGCAGCAATATCCTGCAGTCGCTCAACGCCTCGATCAACTCCGTGTGGGTGGGGCATTTCCTTGGCGAGGCCGCGCTGACCGCCACCTCCAACGCCAACATCATCCTGTTCTTCCTGCTGGGCGTGGTGTTCGGCATCAGCATGGCCAATACCATCATGATCGGGCATGCCGTGGGCGCGCACGACCTGGCCGAAGCGCGCCGCGTGGTGGGCACCAGCACCACGTTCTTCGTCCTGCTGTCGGTGCTCGCGGCGGCGCTGGGCTACGTGTTCACGCCCGACATCCTTGCCGCGATGGGCACGCCGGCCGATGCCAGGGCGCTTGCCATCAGCTACCTGCGCATCATCTTCCTGGCGCTGCCCTTCATGTATTTCTACAACTTCGTGATGATGACGCTGCGCGGCGCGGGAGATTCGCGCACGCCGTTTTATTTCATGCTGTTGTCGGTGGGGCTGGACGTGGTGCTCAACCCGCTGCTGATCTTCGGCATCGGCCCGTTCCCGGAGCTCGGCATCGCGGGCTCGGCGCTGTCCACGCTGATTGCGCAGTTGGCCAGCCTGGCCGCGATGCTGATCGTGCTCTACCGCCGCCACCACTTCCTGACGCTGCGCCGCCACCAGCTTGCCTACCTGCGGCCCGATACCGCGATCCTGCGTGCGCTGGTGGCCAAGGGCTTGCCGATGGGACTGCAGATGGTGGTGATCTCGTCGTCGGCGATCGTGATGATGTCACTGGTCAATCGCTACGGCTCGCAGACCACCGCCGCCTATGGCGTAGCCTCGCAGCTTTGGACTTACGTGCAGATGCCCGCGCTGGCGGTGGGCGCCAGCGTGTCGTCGATGGTGGCGCAGAACGTAGGCGCTGGCCTGTGGGATCGCGTGACGCGCGTCACGCGCGTGGGGCTGTTGTTCAACCTGCTGATGACCGGCGCGCTGGTAGCCCTGATCTACCTGTTCAACCGTCATTCGCTGGGCTTGTTCTTGCCCGATGACGGCACGGCCATCGGCATTGCGCAGCATATCAATGCCATCGTGCTGTGGTCCTTCATCCTGTTCGGCTTCACCATCGTGCTGTTCGGCACCGTGCGCGCCACCGGCGCGGTGATGGCGCCGCTGGTGATCCTGTTCCTGTCGATGTGGGTGGTGCGCCTGCCGTTTGCCTGGGTGCTCGAGCGCACCATCGGCGCCGATGCGATCTGGTGGAGCTTTCCGCTGGGCTCTGTGGTCTCGGTCACGCTGGCCGTGGCGTATTACCGCTTCGGCAACTGGCGCGCCGCCCATATCCTGCCGGTGACGCCCGGGCCGGCCCCGGAGCCGGAATTTGCGCCCCAGGCGCCCGATACCAGCATGGGCACGCCGTGCGAAGAAGCCCTGAGCACGGCCGGTGCCGCCGGCGCCGGCGAGGAGGCGCTGGCGGGCGAGGTATCGAAGCAAGGTGCCGATTAAGTCGCTGGCCCGCAAGTCATCGGCGCCAGCCGAAGCCCACTGAACAGGCCAAAGCCGCGCGGCTTTGGCCCCTTCGTCGGCTCTGTTCAATGCCGCCGGGAAGGTGATGCAAGCAGCCCTCGGGTCTGCCGGCACGCGTCCGCGCCAGGTTGATCCTCGTGCTTTCCTTACGTTTCCTTTCGATCTCTTTCGGTTCCCCTTCAATTTCCCTTCAGCTTCCTTTCTTTCGTCTTTCGGTGTTACATCACAGCGTGATGTATGCATTTTGGCGGGACTTCCCGGCGCATCGGTGAATACCCCTAAACCAAGACAAATGAAAGCAAGCTGAAAGATCGCCTCTCTAATGTTCGTCCCATCCTGCAGGGACAACATTTTTTCCTGCCGATCGGACCACCTCCGCACGCAAAGAGCCTGCGCGCGCAGGGGCACAGCTTTCACGTACTTTGAGGAGAATCGTTTTGCGCATACGCAGCCAAAAGGACTTTGCCTCCGGCCTGATGTTCATTCTGGTCGGATTGGGCTTTTCCTGGGTCGCCCGCGGCTATTCCATGGGATCAGCCGCCAAGATGGGCCCCGGATATTTTCCGTTTCTACTCGGCCTGGTACTTGCCGTGCTCGGTGCATTCGTGCTGATCGGCTCGGTATCGAAAAAGGGTGAAGCTGACCAGCTCGCCCGCTGGGACTTGAAGACGTTGTTGTGGATTCTGGGTTCGGTGGTGCTGTTCGGCCTGCTGCTCAAGCCGCTCGGCATGGTGTTGTCGGTGTTCGTGCTGGTGCTGGTGTCGTCGATGGCCAGCCATGAGTTCAGCTGGAAGGGCGCGGTCTTGAACGCGATCGTCCTGGTGCTGATCAGCATGGGCGCCTTCGTGTACGGCATCAACCTGCAGATGCCGGTGTGGCCTGCTTTCATTACTGGTTAAGGAGTCGGCCATATGGAATTGATTGACCATCTTGCCTTGGGCTTTTCCACGGCGCTTTCTTTGCAGAACCTGGCATACGCCTTCCTGGGCTGCGTGCTGGGTACCCTGATCGGCGTGCTGCCGGGCCTGGGGCCTCTGGCCACCATCGCCATGCTGCTGCCGGTGACGTACACGCTGCCGCCGGTGGCCGCGCTGATCATGCTGGCCGGTATTTACTACGGCGCACAGTATGGTGGCTCCACCACCGCTATCCTGGTGAACCTGCCGGGTGAATCGTCGTCGGTGGTGACGACCATCGATGGCTACCAGATGGCAAGGCGGGGACGAGCGGGCGTGGCACTGGCCACCGCCGGCCTGGGCTCCTTCTTTGCCGGCTGCGTGGCTACCCTGATCCTGGCCGCGTTTGCTACGCCGCTGTCGGAACTGGCGTTCAAGTTCGGCCCTGCCGAGTACTTCTCGCTGATGTGCCTGGGCCTGATCGGCGCCGTGGTGCTGGCTTCGGGCTCGCTGCCCAAGGCCGTGGCGATGATCGTGCTGGGCCTGCTGCTGGGCCTGATCGGTACCGACGTGAACTCCGGCGCCGCACGCTTCTCCTTTGACATCCCCGAGCTGACCGACGGTATCGACTTCGTCGCGCTGGCCATGGGTATGTTCGGCTTCGCGGAAATCATCGCGAACCTGGAGCAGAAGGAAGCCCGCGAGACCTTTACCGATAGCGTCACCAACCTGTGGCCGACCAGGGAAGACTTCCGTCGCATGATCCCGGCAGTGCTTCGCGGCACGTTCCTGGGCTCGGCGCTGGGTATCCTGCCGGGCGGCGGTGCGGCGCTGGCTTCGTTCGCAGCCTACTCGCTGGAAAAGAAGACCTCCAAGTACGCACATGAGTTCGGCAAGGGCGCCATCGAAGGCGTGGCAGGTCCGGAATCGGCCAACAACGCCGCGGCGCAAACCTCCTTCATCCCGCTGCTGACGCTGGGCATTCCGCCCAACGCCGTGATGGCGCTGATGGTGGGCGCGATGACCATCCACAACATCCAGCCGGGCCCGCAGGTCATGACCAGCAACCCCGCGCTGTTCTGGGGCCTGATCGCCTCGATGTGGATCGGCAACCTGATGCTGATCATCCTGAACCTGCCGATGATTGGCGTGTGGGTGAAGCTGCTGACCGTGCCTTACCGCTTCCTGTACCCGGCCATCCTGGTGTTCTGCGGTATCGGCGTGTACTCGGTCAACAACCAGACCTTCGACGTGTTCATGGCGGCTGGCTTCGGCATCATCGGCTACCTGTTCCTGAAGCTCAAGTGCGAGCCGGCTCCGTTGCTGCTGGGCTTCGTGCTGGGACCGATGATGGAAGAGAACTTCCGCCGCTCCCTGCTGCTGTCGCGTGGCGAGTTCACCGTGTTCGTGACCCGTCCGCTGTCGCTGGGCCTGCTGATCGCAGCGGCCTCGCTGGTTGCCATCGTTGCCCTGCCTTCCATCAAGGCAAAGCGCGAAGAGGCGTTCCAGGAAGAGTAGTCGTCAAAGCCCCACCCGCGCCGGCCTCGTGCCGGCGCGCGCAATGCAAGAAATGGGGTGCCTCGTGCACCCTTTTTTTTTGGTTCTTCAGACTTCTGTGTGGGTCGCCGGGCGAAGTCCGGCGCAGGCGTAGCAAGAGCGATCGCGTGCAAACTCGCGCAGGTGTAGCTCCCCTCTCCCCCGGCCCCTCTCCCATTTCATGGGAGAGGGGAGCAAACCAGCGCATTGCATCGTGTCGCTCTCGCTCGGATGGAGGACCCACACGAAAGTCTGATGAACTTTTTTTTAAATATGCGAACCTGGTGCCGACCGGGCCGCTTGCAGGTAACACGCCCGGCTGCGCTCGCAGCGCCGGGGCTGCATACGTAGATCTGCTCTATCGCACCGCTGGCTGGTGTGTCACAGGAGCCGCATGAGAGCGCCAACACTAGACGGCTTCGTTTCGAAGCTGTATATCCTCAAGCTTGTCCAGTCGAGCCCGTCGACGGTCATGACGCTGGTCGACCGCCTGCGCGAGCACGGTGTCGAAAAGAATATCCGTTCGCTCAGGCCCATCCTGCGCAGCCTGTTGATCGCGCGCGCGATCACGGCGGAGCTGGTGGAAGGCAGTGGCCGCGTCTACTGCATCACCGATAGCGGACGCGAAGAACTGAACAAATACCTGTCGCACCTCGACGTGCTGCAAAGCGATATCGAGCAGACGCGCTAGGACTGCCGCACCCGGCCACCGATCAGGCAGCCTCGCCCTCGGCCCACCGCGCCGGGTAGAGCAGCAGGCTGACGGTAGTACCCCGCTCCGAAGACGCAATCGACAGCTCGCCGCCAATGGCAGCCGCACGGCTGCGCATATTGGCCAGGCCGTGGCCCTGCGCGCCGGACTGCGCATCAAAGCCGCACCCATCGTCGCGTATCTCGATCAGGATGGCCTCGGCGCCGGCAGCGGTGTCCGCGTGGCTGCGCGCCACCACTTGCACCGTAGCGCCGCCGGCATGCTGCATGACATTGGAGAAGGCTTCCAGCAGCAGGTACTGCAGCTCGCGCACGATCTGCGGCGTCAGGCCGGCTACGGCCGGCAGCCGCTCCACTTGCCAGTCCACCCGCAGCCTTGCCGCTTCCAGGCGCGCCCGCAGCCGGTAGCGCAGGTTGCCCAGCACTACGGCCAGGTCGCCGCCGGTGTCTTGCATGGCATCCACCGATAGCTTCAATGCATCCAGCGCCTGCTGCAGATGTTGCTGCAGCACCATGGGCGAGCCATGGCCCGAGCGCAGCAGGCTGAGCGCGCCGACCAGCGTGCTGCCCAAGCCATCGTGCATGTCGCGCATGATGCGCCCGCGTTCTCGCAGCGTGGCCTGCTCGCGCTCGATCTCGCGGGAGTGCGCATAGAGCAGATGCAACTCTTCCTCCTTTTGCGCGACCTTGCGGTCCAGGTTGCGGTTGAGCTCGGCCAGCGTGCTGGTGGTGCGCGTATAGCGGTCCACCAGCAGCCACGCCATGCTGAGGCTGAACAACTGCGAGACGTACTTGGTCAGCGAGGTGTCCCAGTAGAAATCGTTGCTGAACTGGATGCGGATCACGTCGCCGGTGCTGAGCGCGCTGGCCAGCGCCACCGTGGCGGCCAGCACCAGGCGCTCGCGGCTAGGGCGCCGCAGCGCCGCCCACGCCAGCGCCGAGGCGATGCCGCACGCCAGCAGCATGTTGATGGACCAGTCGAACAGCTTGAGGCTGGGTGCGTTGAAGATGCCTGTCATCAAGACGATCAACGGAATCTTGAGCCACAGGAAGCCGGTGACCAGCCGCGCCGGCCAGGGCGAGCGGACGTCGATGACGATCAGCGCAAAGCGCGCGGTTGCCACGATGAATACGGTCCGGCTGGCCAGCACCAGCACTTGCCAGACGTGCAGCGGCAGCGGAGCACTCTCCAGCAAACGTTCTACAACGCTGACCGACCACGCCACTTCGGCCAGCGCGTAGAGGCCGAACAGCGGGTCGCGCTGGCGCCACCAGATCAGCAGCGAGATCGCTGTCAGCAGCAGGCTCAGCGCCGTAATCACCAGTGGCCCGATCACGCGGAACCAGAGCGCGCCTTCATAGTGCGGGTGCACAAGCCGGCTTGGCCCGAATTCGATGCGCGACAGGCCGGCACGCGCATTGGCGCGCGCGGCGATCGTGATCGTCAACGTGTTGTCGGGCCGCAGCATGGCCTCGGGCACGGGGATGTACAGCGGGCGCTGGCCGCCATAGACGGCGGGGGTATTCAAGGCGCCGGAAGCGGCGAGCAGCTTGCCGTTGAGATGCATCTCGAAACTGTTGGCCGCGCGCGCCAGGTACAGCGCGGGGAGGTCCTGCCCGGCGCCGCTGTAGGAAAAGTCCAGGCGGTAGGTCGCCGTGCCGTCGCGGCCAGGGTAGATGCGGTCCCAGTCGTGGGGCAGCGCGACTTCGATCGGTTGTGGCGCGTGGCCTTGCCCGGCGCCGTCGGGGCGGACCACGGCCAGCGCTTGGCGCAGCACCTGCACCTGGCTTGTTGCATGCGCCGCGGATGTCTGCGCTGAATCCTCGCGCGCGCCGCCGCAGGCGGTGGCCACGCAGCACAAGGCGAGCCACAAGGTAGCGGTGCGCGCCAGCCTCAGGATCGGCAGCAGGGCCATGGGCGTTGGCCTCAAAAGGCCTTCAACAGGCCAAGCTTGTGGGCTTCGAAGACGGCCTCGGCGCGGGAATTGACCGCCAGCTTGCCGTAGATGTTCTTGATATGCGCCTGCACGGTATGCACGCTGATCGCCAGGTGCCCGGCGGTTTCCGCATAGGTGTACCCGCGCGAGATCAGGTCGAGCACCTCGGTCTCGCGGGCGGATAGTGTCACGTCCGCGCCCGGGATGCCTGGCGCGTCCGGCGCCGGCAGGCCCGGCGCGCTGGCACTGCGCAGCCGGGTGATGACCTTGCGCGCGATCACCGGGCTCATCGGCGAGCCGCCGGCGCGCAACGCCAGCACGGAGGCGCGCAGGTTGTCGTCCGATTCGTCCTTGAGCAGGTAGCCGGTGGCGCCCGCGGCGATGCTGGCCAGCACATTGGCCTCGTCGCCGAACATGGTGATCACCATGCAGTCGCAGCGCGGGTGCAGCCGGCGCGCATGGCGGATGACATCGATGCCCGAGCCGTCCGGCAGCCCGAGGTCGCACAGCAGCACGTCGGGCTCGTGCGCGGCCAGCCACTCGCAGGCGCTGGCGCGCTGCGCGCAGGCCGCCACCACCTGGATGCCCGGCAAGCTGCCCAGCGCGCTTTGCAGGCGCGCGCTGGTGGCGGGGTCATCTTCGACCAGCAGGACGCGGATATCGGCTTCCGGGGCCGCGGACAGGTTCTGTGAGCGCATGTTTTGGGCTGGGGGTAGTCTCGACTATGGCGCGGATCGGCGGGGGGCGGTACTCCATATTCATGGGATGGTGTCTGGCGGCCTATCGTAGCGCTGTCACCGGATACGGTCAAACTGGCGAAACTGGCCCCAAGGCCGCGCCGCCGCAGGGGAAGAGCGTAGACGAAATGCGGCGAGGGGATCCGCTTGCCGGATCCCCTCGCCCGGCAACCCGCGAGGGGGCTGCCGGTGCGCCATGCGGGCGCCTGAAGCTGCTGGGTTGCCAACTTGCCAACTAGCCATCAAGCGCTTACTGCGTGACCAGTTCCACGGCAGTCTGCGAGTCGTTGTTGGCCTGGGCCACCAGAACCTTGATCTTGTTCGGTACCACCGCGCCGATGCCGTCGACCGGGATCGACGTGATCAGCCAGTCCGCATTGTTGTTCAGCGTCAGCGCGCCCGAGTCGAAGATCACGGTCTTGGTGCCGGCGGTGGTGATGCGCAGGCGATAGGTGCCGCCGTCAAGGTTGATCGAATCCTGGCCGGAGGCAGGCACCGCTGACTTGTAGGCCACCGCGGCAAAGGTGGGCGTCACGGTGTTCAGGTCGACCGCGAGCGTGGTCACGTACATATCGACGTTCTGGGCATTGACCGAGGCATTCAGTCCACGCACCCGCGCCTTGTCGGACAGGATGTTCTTGCCGTAGGGATCGTCGATGGTGAGCAGGTCGGCCGCGGTGGCACCGGGCAATGCGACCACGGTGTATTTATGGCCGGTGTGCGCGTCCACGGTCGCGCTGCCGATCGACGTGTTGGTACCGGCAATGTTGATGCCGAAGAGTTGCGAGCCGGTGTCGACGTCGAAGTATTTCGACACGAACTTGTAAGGCTCGTTCAGGAGCGACGTCTTGGTGCCGTTTTGCAGCACGTCGATATTGGGACCCGCCGGGATCGCGTGGATCACGCGCACGGCCGGCTTGCTGACGCCGATGCGGGCGGCGAGGCTATCGTCGCCGCCGCCGCATGCTGATAATGCCGCGGCCGCAGCCAGTGCCAGGCCCAATATGAGGCCGGTTTTGGAAATCTTCATGAGTGCCCTCTTTTTCGCAGGTGAGTGAGAGATCCCGTGGCCGGTATGGTCTACGCCCATCGTGCACCACGCCTTATGGTCAGGTTTCGCAGCGCGGGTTGCGGCTCCTGGTCAGGATCGACACCTGCGCCCGCCGTGACTCAACGATAGGCACCGGCTCACCCCCGGGAAACTGGCCCGGCTCCGAAACGCATGTCGGACAAATCCCACAGGACGGAATCAGCACAAGCCAAGAAGAGCAACAGGAGCAAGAGAAGAGCAAGCGGCAGGGAGAAGGAAGAAGGGAGAAGGAACCAAACCTGCCATTCGGTTCGGCCGTGATTCCCGCCCGTCAGGCGGGAATCACCCCAGCGCGATGCGAAGCGAGCCGAGAAGGTGTGCCAAGGCCGTATGGGGCGCCTCGGGATTCGGCGAAAAGAGCGGAAAAGAGGGACCCATGTCTGAGTATCGCCTTAAGGCGATGCGAG
>NZ_BAAILO010000260.1:0-5934 GCF_054589115.1 Cupriavidus sp. 8B
CACTCGCTCACCGAACTCAAAACGACCGCCCGCAATCGGCTGCGCAGCGCACAGCAACGCGCCAACATCATTGCCGCGTGCTGGAAGCAGGCCGAGTTGTGGTGATGTCATCATTTATGCAAGTCTCAATAAGTGCTTCAAAGAAACCTGAATTCGCACGTTCATTCTCCCGCTTCAGCTCGTTTCTGGCGGCCCTTGCCACGAGCTCGAACTCTTTCTCCACGTCATTTCTCGTGGCGGCCGATGAATCGGTTGACCACGATCCATAAATCGAGTCCTTCACGCCCCTCTCCTTCTACTGAAGACAGTATCCAGGTGACCAGCTGGCTCTCGGCCGCAAGCGGAGCGACCGCTGTTCGACTGATACCAATAGCTCCGTCTTGTGCTCTGACCTAGCAGGTGTCCACTTTCACGTGTTCGGTTATACCTAACTACCCTTGCCTGACTGCTTTGTGCCAGACTGTCGAATGACCGCATAGCCCCAACATAGCTCTCCCCTCACGACTCTCGGCGCATCTCCGGCATCGCGTCGAGACGGTAATGGCCACGCCGTTGCCACTCCTGTCGGGTCTATCGCTGAGTCGCGCCCTCTACGAGGAATCGTCCCGGAATTGATGAGCGATGGATAGACCCGGCGCGGTGATAACTGTCATGCGCTTGAGGAATAGCCCTTTGGTTTTTAACGGCAAATAGACGCGTGGTATATCTGCTAATGCCGCGGTTCTTCTTGCGCCATGGTCATTCCCAGTTGGAATAACCCATATGTTAATTCGGGTACTACCACGCGAAGGTGATGGTCACTAGGATGAACCCCCCGATAGGACTCATGTGCATGTCCCGGCCGCGCGCTTTCTCCCAACCGCGCGGATGTCTTGCCTCTCGCTGCTTGCCTCGCTGTTCAAGCTGTGGAGACGGTATGGCGACTTGCGCGGCGCGGCGCTGGCGCAGGGTTTTCTGTCGCTTGGGTTTAGCGCATTCCGGTCGACGTTGGCGGTCATGCTTCACGCTGCACCGTTTCAAGGTCGGGGATACACATATTCCGCGCGGGAATGGATGTTATTCGTGCCTGGCGTCTACCGCACTGGGGGATCTTGTTCCAGCATAGCGGCCTAGCTGTGCGAAGCTCGCCTTACGGCGCCACTCGACTGACAGAAGCGCGATCTCGTCGAATGCTCCGTTAAACCGGCTCTCGGGTTATCGGTTTCCTGTGAGGTTGAGTGACCGCCGCGTGGCGGGCCGTTGCGTACGCGTTTTCGTGAGATTGTCGCTGTGGAGTAAGTCTCCCCTGCGCTCGAATGGCATACCGTAACTACGCGGCTGGGCGCGCATTCCAGCTGAGTGGCGCAACTTCCTGATTCTTGGAATCCAACACAACCGCCGTTGGATGCGGCACATGAACTGAGGAACATCTCATGTATGAGGTTTACGCTTTCTCCACGCCTAACAGCGTCAAGGTCCATATCGCTTTGGAGGAGCTCGGGGTTCCCTACAAACTTCACGCCATCAACGTGCGCCAAGGTGAGCACAAGCGTGACAGCTTTCTTGCGCTCAACCCCAATGGGAAAGTGCCGGTAATCGTGGACTTGGAGCGCGCCTTAGTGTTGAGTGAGTCGGCGGCCATTCTGGTGTACCTTGCCGAAAAGCATGGGGAGCTCCTACCCCGTGACCCGGCGGTCAGAGCCAGAACGTTTGAGCAGCTGTTCGTGCACGCATCGGGCCTCAGTCCGGCCTTCGGGCAAGCCGGCTACTTCCAGAAGTTTGCGCCTGAGCAAATTCCTCACGCGGTAGAGCGATTCGTCACGGAAGCGAAGCGGCAACTGGGGCTGCTCGATGGGATTTTGGAAGAGCGCGAGTACGCGGCAGGAGACGAGTTTTCCATTGCCGACATTGCTCATTTCGGTTGGATCTGGCGTCGTGGGTTTCCCGATCTGACGCTGGATGACTTCGACAACGTTCGGCGTTGGTACGATGCGGTGCAAAGCCGTCCGGCCGTTGGGCGAGCGATAAAGAAGGTCGAGGGGCTGGTTCCAGTTACCGCGTAAGTGTCAGATCTGGACGGCCGATTCCGCGCAGCGGGTCTGCCGCCGGCAGCGGACCGGAGGGGCAAGGGCGGGCCAGAATCGAACCAATAGGGAGCCTCCTACCAACGGGCGGCGGGTGAACTAGGCCGCGGGGATTTGGTGGGCCTGGGGCGAAGGGCTCACGCTATCGACAGCGTGTGCGATGAATGCTCGAATTTTGGGCGTGACGGCGCGCGCCATGGGATAGAGAGCCTGGATGGACCGTCGTGGCGTTTTGAAGTCTGAGAGCACCCGGAGCAGCGAGCCATTGTCGATGTGACGCTGAACAGTGTAGTCGTGTAGGTAGACAATGCCCGCGCCGGAGAGGGCTGCGTCAACGAGGGCATCGCAATGGTCGACAACGTTCCGCGCCATGTCGCCGATCTTCACAACCCGTGGCGTTTCGCCAAGGGAGAAGTGCCAGTCGTGAAATCGCCTGGTGCTTGGTGAAAAATACGCGACACAATCGTGGGCTTGTAGATCGTCAGGAACCTCGGGGAATCCGCGTTCGCTAAGATAATCGGGACTGGCGCAGGCAATCCATTGTGTGGCGCCGAGGCTGCAAGACCCTAGCTTCGAAGGAATGAGCTCCCCAACTCTGATCGCCAGATCGAAGCCTTCATCCAAGACATCGACGGCGGCGTCCGACAGGCTTGTTTCGACAACTAGCTTGGGATAGTGCCGCCTGAACGGCGTCAGCATCGGAATCAAAACCGACTTGCCGTAGCCAACGGGTGCTGTGATCCTTAGTTTCCCAGTTGGGCCGCCGGTCGACTCTATCAACTCGGTCTTTGCGTCTTTTAGGTCTGCGAGGACCCTCCTGCAACGCTCAAAGAAAGCTTCACCCTCCGCCGTTATGCCGACGCTTCTCGTTGTGCGATTCAGCAACACCACGCCAGTCTGGGCCTCCAGGCGACTGACGGCCCGACTCACTCCGGAGATTGATAGGCCCATCATTCGGGCTGCCTCAGTGACGCTCTTCGCCTCCGCGACCCGAACAAACGCTTCAACCGAAGACAGATCCATTAGCCTTTCCTTTGCCCGGCGCGTAAGGGTGGATCGCGACGGGCCAATCATCGGCTGCTTCGGGCATAGGCAAGTGCATCGGCGATCCATCAAAGCACCACGTCAGCTGCCGTGGCTTGGTCGGCGCAGCGCTCTGCTCCAGCGCAGGAGCTGCAAATCAAAGCTACCAGGAGAGCGCAACTGATCCGAACGCGCTGTTGACGGCCGCTTCTATCTAACGGGCTTCGTTAGCTACGTCGTCAAACGCTACGCAGGGCCGTTTGAGGTCCCGTCGGAGTGAACGTATTCTAGCCACAAGGGAAGCGGCTAACAATGGCCGACTTAGATCAATTCTGTTTTGCTCAGTGAGCAAATGCCCATGCGTTTTGGCTAACAGTTGAGCCTGGCCATTCTGTGCGTCCGCCGGAGGAAACGCGCCATACGGACCACGAAGATATCGATAAGACGAACGATCTGTGGCAATCCGACCGGCTGCTTGTGTGTACTACCAACAGTCAGAATGAGAATGAGAACGTTCAACTTATAAGTTCTATGACTATCTGACTTGGTATGCTTCATTATGAATTTAAGGCTATTCGATGAAGGACGGAAGAGGACTTTCGGTGCGATAGTCATCATGCGACACGAAGTGCTAGGTGCCCAACACCGGCTGTGACGCGCTTGAGCCGTCATCGAGAATTGCAGCGCCCCAAAAAAGTGCGCGGAAGGGGCATTCTTTGGAGGACATCACCTGTACGAAGAGGTCAGCGCCGGCGAAGTCGCGCTGTCACTGCTGTGGCTGCCCGTTGCCAGCGCCGGTGCATACCGGCTTTGTGCGTCGTCGAGATCCCCGTCGTGTTTATCACTTCAATCGCGGAGACCCAGATTGACTATAGGAGCTGAACGACAGGCGCAGATCCTGCGCTACTATCACGTCGAGAAATGGCGCTGCGGCACCATTGCGCGCCAACTTGGCGTGCATCGCATCATGACACCGTGCGACGGGTGCTGGCGCAAGCCGGGCTGCCACGGCATGGGCCGGTACGCGGCTCGAGCGTCGAGCCATACCTGCCATTCAGCCTCCAGACGCTGGAGAAATTCCCCACGCTGACGGCCCGCCGCCTGTGGGAGATGGTGCGCCAGCGCGGGTACAAAGGAGAGGCGGACCACTTCCGGCATCTGCTTGCCATTTACCGGCCGCGCCCCGTGGCCGAGGCACTCCTGAGGCTGCGCACGCTGCCAGGTGAACAATGCCAATGTGACTGGGCCCACTTCGATCACCTGGAGATAGGCCGGGCCCGCCGGCCGCTGATGGCCTTTGTGATGGTGCTGTCGTACTCGCGCGACATCTACCTGCGCTTCTTCCTCTCATGCTCTTATGTGCATGAGAGGAATTATGCGAAGCGACGGCTTATGCGAAGTCGGGGCTCCCGCGGAGTTCCCGAGCCCTGTGCAACACGCGATCGGTGGCGTGGCGATGCAGCCATGGACTTCGCATTACGTAAGTGGTGTCCTCCAGTGGCAATCCAACCACAGGAGATTTTATGGATGCACTCGCTTCGATCCGTCCAGCAGCAGCTTCATGGCTGCGCCGCAGCAACATCGCCGAACTCGTTCAACCGTTCTGGGAACGACTCGTGGAGCGTCGCTACGCCAGCGAGGTTGTGCGCTCTTATACGTACTGCCTGGCCCACTTTGCGCATTGGGCGCAGCGACGTCCCGGTGGCGCAATCGCGTCAGTCGAGCGTCCCAAGCTCTTCCTTGACGGACATCTCGCTAAGTGCGGTTGTCCGCCAGAGGTGTCTCGTGATCGGGGTCATCATCATGCAGCGCTAGCGCATCTGAGGGCGCTACTTCACGAGCAAGGCATTCCGATCACCGAGGGAAGCAATGACATCGTCGATGAGGAGTTGTGGCATTACGACGACTATATGCGCCTGGCCAGAGGGCTCGCTCCGAGCACGCGTGCCTTGCGCCTGCGCACCTTGCGGCCATTCATTGAGCAGCGAGTGAGCGCCGATCGAACCAATCTGCTACCCCTTACCGCAGATCATCTGCGCCGGTTCTTCACCGAGATGCTCCAGCGATGGAGTGTCGCCAGCGCCGGAACGTTGGCCGGCGCACTGCGGAGCTACCTCCGGTATCGCGCCACAAGGTCATCCTCCACGATAATTTAAAGAGCGCCGTGCTCGAGCGCCAGGGTGACGCGATCCGCTTCCATCCGACGCTACTAGCGTTTGCCGGGCACTACCGGTTCGAGCCTTGCCCGGTGGCGGTGGCACGGGGCAACGAGAAAGGGCGCGTCGGACGGGCCATCCGCTACGTGCGCGACAGCTTCTTTGCTGCGCGCAAGTTCGCAGACCTGGACGATCTGAACGTGCAGGCTGAGCACTGGTGCCGCACCCAGGCGGCAGACCGGAAATACCCGGAAGATCCGGCGGTGACGGTACGCGAGGCCTTCGCCATGGAGCAGCCGCTGTTGCTGGCGTTGCCAGACAATCCGTATCCCGTGGAGGAGCAGGTTGAGGTCAAGGTCGGCAAGACCCCCTACGTGCGCCTCTTCCTGAACGACTACTCGATCCCGCACACGCATGTGCGCCGCACGCTGACGGTGCGCGCCGATCTGGAGCAGGTCCGGGTATTGGATGGGGCCGAGGTGATTGCCCGGCGTCGCCGCAGCAACGACCGCGGCGAGCAGATCGAGCTGCGGGCGCACATAGAAGAACTCGAAGCATGCAAGCACCAAGCCCGCCAGCACCGGGGCGTCAACAGCCTATTGAGACTTGTATAAATCATGACAACCGATTCGAGTCTGACGCGTTATCTGATCAAGGCGTTGATCGGGAGTCGATTGCATGGCTGGGAAGAT
>NZ_BAAILO010000261.1:0-568 GCF_054589115.1 Cupriavidus sp. 8B
CCGCTGAACGGGTGGAACGGGTGGGTTATGCGGACAAGCTGCGTCGAAGCGGCGGGAAGGTCTGCATTCCGAGGTGAGTTACAAGCGCCTGGAGCGTGGACGTTTCGTCTGGCCGCAGGCCGACAGCGGCAAGATCCACCTGACGCAAGCGCAGTTGTCGATGCTGCTGGAGGGGATCAACTGGAAGCAGCCCGAGCGCACTTGGCCGCCACTGTCGGTGTTGTAAACCTTGCGGCATGTGCGTAAACTGCCGCGCATGCCAATCGACCCCAGCGATCTCCCCGACGACATTGAGGCCCTGAAGGCCTTGGTGTTGGCACAGCGGGAATCGATCGCACTCATGGAACGGGCCTTGGCGGTCCGCTCCATGGAGATCGAGCAGCTAAATCTGCAGATCTCAAAGCTGAGGCGGATGCAGTTTGGCCAGAAGTCCGAGAGGCTGGATCGACAGATTGAACAGCTCGAGACCCGACTGGAAGATCTGCTGGCCGAGGAAGGTGCGGCCGAAACCGAAGCCGATCCGCAGGCTACCCCTCCTGTCCGGAAGAAAGCGGTACGCAAGCCGTTG
>NZ_BAAILO010000262.1:0-5567 GCF_054589115.1 Cupriavidus sp. 8B
CCTCGAACTTCGGCAGACCCAGGCCGTGGTCGAGGATACCGCTACGCGCCGGCGCTGGGCCTTGCCCTATGCCGCGGTCATCGCCGATGCCACCGCAGCGGCCCAATCGCCACCGCACGACCCACCGCCACCGCCCCGTGCGCAGCGTGCTGACTTCATGGTCGGTGACACGGTGGCTTTTACCGACCAGCACCTGCACGAGCGCATCGGCACCGTCGTGCGTGTCAACCAGAAGACAGCGTCCGTACAGTGCAATCCCGACGAAGGCCACTGGCGGGTCTCCTTCGCGCTCCTGCGTAAAGTGGTCGATCTGTAGCCGTCATTCACGAACAGAGGAAGCTGTCAAGTCCATTACGGATGGGTTCCGCTGACGCTTACCGTACTGCGAGACAGCGCCAACACTCACACCCGTTGCCCTGGCAATCTGCCGGTGCGACAGGCCACACGCCCACTTCAGGCGAAGCACTTCCTTGATCTTGCGCATGGTCATCCGGTTGGCCGGCATCAGCTTGCTTCCTTGCAAAAAAAGGAAACAGCGTATCGCCGGCGATCTAGCCCATGCGCAGTACCACCCCCAGCCCTTGCCCGGCGCCATCTCGGCGCATGATCACCCGTTTCGGCTGCTTGATCACCTATTTCGGCAACGTGATCACTCGTTTCGGGATCGTGATCACTGATTTCGGCGTCACCGCCAAGTGATCACGTTCAGCCGAAACCGGCGATCATCTTCCGGCCGAAACAGGTGATCACGTTGCGCCGAAATCGCCGATCACGCGCCCCGAAATACGCAATCACACGAGCCTGCAGCAATGGCTTTGGACCGTCCCGTTGCGAACCTCGACCCATCAGTTGGGGGAATTGTTCGACAAGGTCGAACTCCTTTACAAGATGGGCATTCACCGAAACTGGCCAGCGGCGTGCAATGAAGCGCTGATACGCTACTATGCCAGGCGTTGTGCCAATCGTCCGCCATCAGTAAGCAAACGAGTTGCGCAGCAACACCGCCGATTGGAAGCTGCTTGCCTTCTCCGTTACGCTTTATGCGCCGCCACGGATCATCTGGCGACCATGTTGCGACACTGGATCCAGAAGTCCGTGAATGACGTTCGGCGCCTGATTGAGGCTGGCCGACCGGACCCTGGCACCCAGATGCGAGAGTTCGCGACCGCGGTCAAAGCGCTGGCCGCGGATGAGATGCTAACCCGTGAAGCACTCTGCCAGCAGCTGTTGGCGCTGGCCGACGCGGCGCTTAACCGGCGTGCGCCCAGCCGTGCCAATCTGATCCGCGCGCAACTCCTGTCGCGACACCGCCAGCCTCGGGCGTTGCTCGGCAGGTTGGTTCTGCTGCCATTCTCCGCCCTGTCAGCACACCCGGTGACTGAAGCGTTGGCAGTGCTCCAGCAACTCTACGCGCGGAAGTCCGATCATCTTCCCGACCAAGTCACGATTCGACTTGGCCGCGCCTGGCAACCCGCTCTGGAGGGACAGGACCGTCAGCGGGCCCTGGCCGCTTTCGAATAGGGCACGCTATTCGCCCTACGGGTGTCACTGCGCAACGGCTCAGTCTTCCTTGAGCACAGCTTTGCCTTTCGAAGCCAAGCGGCCCTCTTGATCGGCGCCAGCGATTGGAAGGCCAAACGCAACCATTTCTATGGCCATCTCAAGCTGCCACAGGATGGTCAGGCATTTTTGGCGCCTGCGATCGCGCATCTGGACGAAAGCCTCGCCAAGCTGCAGGACGCTGTCGTATGTGGGAAACTCAAGATTGATGATGCGATCCACGTCGAACCCTTGGTCGCAAGCGCCATGCCCGCGAATGTGGAGACATTGCGAGGCGCACTGTTCGAGAGGCGCCCAGGCGGTCAGTTGCCTGAGATCCTGCTCGAGATCGACAGCGCCACGCACTTTAGTTGGCGCTTGCTGGGAAGAGAGCCTCATTCCCGTAGCGAATTGCTATTGGTCTACGCAGCGATACTCGCGCACGGCACATCGATGTCAGCGGCGGATCTCGCCCGAATGGTGCCGGCGTTGTCGCCTCCCGCGATCCGGCAGATGATGCATCGCATTGCGGACGAACGGAAGCTGCGCCACGCGGCTGAAGCCGTGCTGACCTTCATGCATCAGCACCCGATTGCCCAGCATTGGGGGCGCTCCGATCTGGCCTCGTCAGACATGATGTCGTTGGAAACGACACGCTCTGTCTGGAAAGCGCGGGCCGACCCGCGCCGGCGGACTGCCTCAATCGGGATGTACACTCACGTTCGCGATCGGTGGGGCATCTTCTATGACCAGCCAATTTTGCTCAATGAGCGCCAAGCCGGTGCAGCGATCGAGGGCGTGATCCGACAAGGCGGTTCGGAAGACGTAGCGCAACTTGCAGTGGATACGCACGGCTTTACAGACTTCGCGATGAGTCTGTCACGGCTGTTGGGCTTCGATCTCTGTCCGCGAATGTCCCACCTGCGCGACAGACGTCTGCATGTTCCCAGGCACTATGATGTGCCTAGCGAACTGGCTGCCGTCACCGATGCAGATGTTCGACTGAGCCTCATTGAGTGCGCCTGGGACGAGCTGGTGCGGATTGCGGCATCCGTGCAAAGCGGGCAATGCACTGCAGTCCAGGCACTCACGCGCTTTGGAGTGGCGGTGCGTGGACAACTCGTCTATGAGGCCGGCATGCATCTCGGACGGTTGTTTCGTACGATCTTCCTGATCGACTATTTCACGAATACCGCATTTCGCCATGAGATGCAGCACGCGCTGAACCGCGGTGAAGCGGTGCACATTCTCCAGCGGGCGATCCACTCCGGCAAGATTCCGATCGAGCTGGCGCGCCATGACGCGTCGTTGGCGGCAGTGTCATCGGCCTTGACCTTGCATCCAATTCAGTAATGGCTTGGAATACGATGCACATGCAACGCAGCTGGGACGTCCTCGAGAGAATCAGCAGCGAGACGACTCGATCTGCGGACCTTCGGCATATCGGTCCGACCCATCTCGAGGGAATCAATCTGCGGGGCACTTTTGAGTTTCCCATCGCGCGCTATGCGCATCGGCTCATGCCCACCGCGGCGTTCCAGTCCGACTCATCTTCGCAGTGGCGTACGGCGTAACCGTTTTTGCTTTGAAAGCGGCTCAGAGGGCTGTACCAGAGAACTGATACTTTTGGGTCCGCAATAGTCACACCGGCGACATGCATCCCCTGACCGCCGAGCGCTTGGCGTCATCCGCTCGTCGGCTCCGACTCGGCTTTTCGGAGGCTGACCGCCTTTCCCTACCGCCACGCCCATGCTACAGATCGGTATCTGTGGATGCGGAAAACGGACCAGTCAGCAAGTGATTGATTTTATGGGGATATCTTTCAGGCATCAGCCGGAAACCCGCATGAATGCTTGGGGTAGCTATCCCGGTAAATTGCATCGAAAACAAAGGGATACCTGGTCGCGCTGCGCTTCCGCCTCGCTCGCCTGCAGCCGCGCTTCGGCCCGCAAGGCGGCCAGCTCGCCGGTGGCCGCCTCGTTGGCGGCCTGCCAGATCGCCTGCACGGCATCCGCCGCGATTTGCTTGAGCGCATCCGGCAGCCCGGGCTGGTCGATGGTGACGCGCATCTTGCCGCGCAGGTCCGCCCAGAACTGCGCCAGCACCTCGGTTGGCGTGCCCATGCTGCCCTTGCGCACCAGGCCGTAGAGCTTGTTTGCGGTGGGAGTGATGCCATACCTGAAAAAGAGCAAGGCGCAGACCTCCCGGTAAAGCGCGCGGGTCTGAGGGTCGGCCGGGATTCGCCCTCCAATGCTTGACGAGCCACATAGGGGCACCCCCCGGAAGGATGAGTATGGGCAACCAGGAATGCCATTCCTGGCTGCCCTTCTCCTAGCCTCAGCGCAGAGCAATCTGGCCCAGTTCATCCAAGACCAGGCCCTTAAACTGCTCGAACACAAGCCAGTTCCTGTACTCGCTCCGCCAGTACCCTCGCCCGGTACAGATGGGCTCGACTAGCTTCCGGAGTGGGGCGCAGATTTGGTGATAGACCGTGATGTTGTTTCTGGGCAATTCCCGCACAAACACCAACACGCCGTGGATGGAAAACGTCCATACTCCGTCTCGCTGAAACATATGACCTCCTGGTTGAAAGTGAGGCCAGCCTAGTCAGCGGCGCCCCGAGGAAACAGTCACCAACAGCGGAACTAACTGTGTCGCACGGAAATATCTCTTTAGAAATCAACAACATCCAAGAGAGCGAGACAAGCCCAGCAAATGAAGCCTCGGCGGACGAGAGCGCCGCTCTCGATGCGTTTCTGGCCTTCTTCAAACGGCAGGAGCGGGAAACACGGGCGCAGAAAGTCGCCAAAGCGCTCACAGAGGACTCGCTTCAACGTCTGGCAGACGGCAAGAAGATAACGGTCTACAGCTCGCGGCAAATCGCCGAAATGGCGGGCCACCAAGTCGCCCCGGAGAGAGCCACAGGATGGCTTGCCAAGGTCTGGGGAGAGTTGGAAAGTCGCCTGGAAGAGTGGGAAGCTGGGGTGCAAGACACTGCCAAGCAAGCGGGATTGACCGTCTACGCCTGGCCCAAGAAGACGCAAGGTGCCGGCGGAGCCGGCAATAGCTCCTCATTTGGAATCGTCTTTCTCCCGGTTCCAGAGACTGAGGAGGCCGTGTCATCCACTACGCCAGACACCATCATGTACGCCCGGGACCTGAGACTGAAGCCGGCAACCAGTGGTTGAAGCTGGCTTCGCCTTGAAAGGATGGCGTCGGAAGGCGTTTCTGGGGTATGGCCTTGGTGGACTTGTGATTTTTGGAATCGTCCTAGCCTGGCTCTGGGTGGTACTCACCACTGGATGGGAATCCCTCCCAATTGGGGGTGTCACCACCTTGCTGCTGCTCGCTGCCATGGTCGGCTGGGTGGCGGGGTCACTTCTGAGGCCATTCTGGCGCCTGATTGATTTGCGAATCATCATGGCTCCGGACATCCTGGTTTCCTTCAGCGAGCGAGGCGTCCAATTGGAGGCAGCAAAGGAGCGGGATGACGAAGGCAACCACATCAGAGTCATCCGGTTGGTTCGCTACTCTGGCAACTGCCCCGTCTGTGGAGAAACGGTTCATCTTGAAGACGGCCGGCGGGAATTTCCTAAACGCCTCGTCGGCCGGTGCGATGAGCACCCCGCCGAGCATGTTTTCTCGTTTGACAGGCATACCCGATCGGGACGCCCCCTGCGATAATCCGGGTTCCTCTTGTCGTTTTCAGACTCGACCAATTTACAGAGATGGCAGCACCTGACGAACTCAGCGCCCCCCAACCTACAACGTGGGAAGAGATGCTTGCCGTTTTGGACGGTGAAGACCTCGAGCAAGCCCGCAAGGACATTGCTCAACGGGCTGCAATCTCCTCGGAATCGGAACAGTATCTTGGCCTGCCTGCTGAGCAGTGGCCACAGATCAATTTCAAATGGGACGAAAGACCCGAAAGCCAACGGCTTGCGTACCGCTTTCTTCCGGACAGGAGGGGTAGCCTGCGGATCGGCTTCGGTTTCGGCCGCACCTTCCTCGGCCAGCAGATCTTCCAG
>NZ_BAAILO010000263.1:0-7319 GCF_054589115.1 Cupriavidus sp. 8B
GACACCCCGAAGCGTTGCTCGATGAGTAGACGCACCCGTTTGAGCGTCCACAGTTCGGTGCCAAAGCCATGCTCGGTGGGGCGCTGCAGCAAGGCATGACACAACTGCTCGCGCTGGGCGTCGTCGAGCAACGACGGCCGTCCACGGGCCATGGTGCGCAGCGCGTCGATGCCGCCTTCGTCCAGTCGCGCCTTCCACGTGTACACCGTCTGCCGAGCCACGCCCACCGCAGCCGCAACCTCCGCGACCAGCTTGTTCGCTAACAGCATCCGTCCAGCGCGAACCCGCTTTCTGGTCGCTTCGTCCATCTTCCCAGCCATGCAATCGACTCCCGATCAACGCCTTGATCAGATAACGCGTCAGACTCGAATCGGCTGTCATGATTTATACAAGTCTCAATAAGAGCGCGCATCACCGTCCCATGCGACCCTGAAGGAGTGCTTCCTGGTGCATGTCTTTCCATAGGCCCTCGACGGCCGGCGAGTCCCGTCCCAGGAGCACCGGTGCGAGCAACTGCTCGACGGCGACACGGAGGAGTGATCCTGCTGTGCTACCGACGTAGCAAAAACCGATGCCATCGGTGCTACGGGTGTTGACGAGGCCATAGTGCCAGTCAGTCATGGTGCGGTTTGAGAAGGAGGTGACCGTCTCCAGCGGTGCGCGGGCTGCGCAGACTTCGATGGATTGATGGTGGGCATGTTGGCTCCAGTTTGATGGCCAATGGGATGCGGAGGTAAGACTGTGCACCCATCGGACCCTCGAAAGTAGCGGGCACCTGTTTCTTCAGACCACGTAAAATGCGTGTTATGGATATCCGATTCCTACAGAGTTTCCTTGCGGTGGTGGAGCTAGGTTCGATTGCCGAAGCGGCGCGGCAGCTCGATCTCGACCGACCACGGTGGCTCAGCAGATTCGCGCGTTGGAAAGCGATCTTGGTACACAGTTGCTCGTGAGGTCGGGCCGTACGGTGAAGCCGACGGTAGCAGGTACCCGAATCGGGGATCGAGCGCGGGACCTTCTGCGCGACGTTAGGGATTTGCGCTCGGCCGCGTCCGATACAGGACTTCCGGCTGGACCACTACGCCTGGGGGCGACACCAACGGCACTGATGGGGCTGCTACCGCCTTTGCTGCGGCATTGGATGGCAGTGCATCCCAGCATCTCGATCTTTATCGAACCCGGTACGTCTTCCGTTCTCCTGGGCCGAGTCATGTCCGGCGAACTTGATTCGGCGATTCTTGTGCATCCGGCTTTTGAACTTCCCAAGACGTGTGCCTGGCGCTTGCTTCGCGAGGAACCGCTGATACTCCTGACCCAAAGCGGAATGCACGTCGAAGATGTGCTGGCGACGGCCGGACGTGAGCCTTTTATACCCTATGACCGAAACGTAGTGGCGGGCAGGATGGCCGACGACTACCTCCGCGCGCATGGGGTGCGCACCAAGGTACATTTCGAACTGGACGGCATCGAACACATTGCTAGCCTTGTTGCCGAAGGCTTCGGCGTATCTGTGCTTCCAGACTGGCCGGTCATTGGCCAGCAAGATCCTCGACTGCGCCGATGGCCTCTTCCCGAACCTTGTCCATCCCGACGCGTCGGGATGGTGTGGCTGCGTAGCTCGGTCCGTTCGCAACTGGCCGAGGCGTTTGTTCAGATTAGTAATCTTGGGCAATCGCAGCCGGCGTAGGTTGTGCCGTCAACCGGTCGTCACCGGCAGCCGCCACTGCGCACCGTTGAGGATACAAAAATGCGCTATGCTCACTATGCTGAGCCATCCTGGCGTTGCTACAGTGGATTCTGATTTGCCCATTCGGCAGAGCCTCTATGAGCTTCGGTCCAGATGGGCTTTCGGCACGGAGTGATGTCATGGATGCATCAGGCAAGGCGGACCGGCCAACCGAGGATGATAGGTGGGCCCAGAGATTCCCGGTTCTCACGGGAGGGCAGATCAGTCGAATTCTCCGTTACGGGATCGTGCAGAGGTTTGCCGGGGGACATCTCCTTTTCCGTCAAGGGGACAGGAACATACCCACATATGTCGTGCTGAACGGCTCGCTAGAAGTCGAGCGCGGCAACGCCATAGATTCCCATAGCCTGGGAAGACGCGGCCCAGGAATGTTCACGGGAGACATCGGCTCGCTTGTGGGGCGTGCCGCTGTTGCGACTGTTCGCGTGGAAACCGACGCGGAGTTGCTCGTCATCGATCCGGAGGGGATGCGCGCGCTGGTGATCTCGGAGGCGGATCTAAGCGAAGTCATCATGCGGGCCTTCATTCTTCGCCGCGTATCTTTCATCGAGGACGAGGCGTCGGGCGGCGTTGTCGTCATCGCGTCGAAGCAGACCGCAGGAGCGCTACGGCTCAGGGAATTTCTGTCCCGGAACAGCTATCCGGCGCTGTATCTGGATCTGGACCAGCAAGCCGAAGCCCGGGCACTCATGGAGCGATTCCGAATCGTCCCGGATGATTTGCCGGCCGTCATTACGCCTAAGTCCGAAGTATTGCGCCGACCTACAATCCGGGCGCTTGCGGACGCCGTCGGGTTAAGTCCCGAACCCTTGCAAGGCCGGCGCTTCGATCTGGCTGTCGTCGGCGCAGGGCCCGCTGGCCTGGCGGCCGCGGTCTATGGAGCGTCCGAAGGTCTTCGTTCGGTTGTCTTCGATGCAACCGCTCCTGGAGGGCAAGCTGGAACAAGCTCGAAGATCGAGAATTACTTTGGGTTCCCGACGGGAATATCGGGTAGGGCGCTTGCAGGAAGGGGACTGGCGCAGTCGAGAAAATTCGGGGTGGAGGTGGCGGTGCCCGTGTCGGTTGCTGAGCTGCGGACGGAGGGCAGGGAGTTTGTCCTGGAGATGGACAACGGAGAGTGCGTCCAGGCGCGCGCCGTGGTTATCGCTACCGGCGCACGATACAGGAAGCCAGACCTGGCTAACCTCGTGGACTACGAGGGAAGAGGCGTCTACTACAACGCATCGTTCACAGAGGCGACCTACTGCGGAGGCGAGGAAGTCATCGTCGTCGGAGGCGGGAACTCTGCTGGACAAGCGGCAGTGTTCCTGTCCGAGCACGCTCGGCATGTGCATATGCTTGTTCGGTCGCGAGGGCTGGCGGCGAGCATGTCGCACTATCTAATTCAGCGTATCAATGCCTCCCCGAACATTACGCTCCATGTCGAAACGGAGATCAGCGCTCTCCTAGGTCAAGGGCGTTTGGAGGCGGTGCAGTGTAGCGGTGCCCATGGGGTTCTTCGCAGCTTCGATATAGCCCACGTCTTCCTGTTCCTGGGGGCAGATCCTTGCACAGGTTGGCTGGAAAACAGTGTTGCTCTAGACGAAAAGGCGTTTGTCCTTACCGGGTCGCAAGTGCCACAGGAACGCTGGAAGCTTGACCGGTCCGTTTTTCCGATGGAGACCAGCCTGCCCGGTGTATTTGCGGTTGGCGATGTACGAAGTGGCTCGGTCAAGCGGGTTGCCGCCGCAGTTGGCGAGGGCGCCGCCGCAGTGCAAGCGCTTCACCAGTACTTTGCGTAGGATCGAGCTGGGACGCTAGCGTCGGGCGTGAGCGACACCTTTGTATGGGTAGCGGTCCTGCGCTGGCTGGCGTAGCATCCAGTTGCTCCCAACGGCGAGCAACTTTCCCCTCTCTCATTTCAGAGCCCGTTCCCACAACGGGCTTTTTTGGGTTCATCGAGAAATTCGGGGAAGGCTGCGCGGATTTTGAGGAAGAAGTATTCCTCGTCGCGATAGCCGTACGCGCGGCGCTTGATGACCTTGATGGTGTTGTTGATGCTCTCGACCACGCTGGTGTTCAACGGGTGGCGGCAGCGGGCCAAGATGTCATGCCAGTAGCCTTGCAGACGCTTCGCAAACAACTCCAGGGCAGGTATTCGGCTTTGCCGAGCCTGCTCGCACCATTGCTCCCACGCCTTTTGCGCTCACGCCGGGCGGCGGTAGAACCCACCCGCACTCGATCGATGACCACCTCACGCCCATACTTGGCTACCATGTGGAACAGGTCGTAGACGACCTCTGCTTGCGGGCAATGCGCCCGGATCTCCAGCTCATACGCGGTCGTCATGTCGATAGCGACGGCCTCGATACGCTGCGCAACGCCGGCGGGGAGCTGTCCAAAGAAGGCTCGGGCGGTCTCTCGTGAGCGACCCCGTCCGATCCAGAGCACCTGCCCGCCCAATGGGATCGACTACCACCGTGGCATATCGGTGCCCCTTGTGTAGCGCGAACTCATCCATGGCAAGATAGCGGATGTTGGGCCAGTCCGGATCGGCCACCGCCTCACGCAAGCGTGCCTTATCGATCGACTTGACCGTGTGCCAACCCAGATCGTAGAAGGCTGCCACCGCCTGCACCATACAGTGGCGCAACAAATGGCCGCAAGCCTGGGCCAGGCGGGCCGTCACCCCGATGCGTCGCCTCATATCCGCTTCCCGTTCGTCAGACCAGCGCTTTGCCTTGGACTTCCTTCAGACTCCCGGTCGCCTGGGAAACCCTTGCCTCCGGCTTAACACTTCCCCTTGCCGGGTGTGTAGGGGACTTTCACCCCCAAGTAAGTGCGCCCTGCCGGGCGCACCCCAAAACAAAAGCGTTGCAAGCGCTGGGTTGCTGGAAGGGCTAGCAGCCGCCTGCGCAGGAGGCATCACAAATTGTTACGGGTGGAAAAGTGTTGCCGCTCTCGTTCCAGTAAGAACAACTTGCTGCATTTATGCAGAGGCTTGCTTGGCGTGTGAGGCAACGCTGGCCCCTCCCCCTAGGGAGAGGCCAGGCCCTCTTGATGCTTTGTGGTGCCTCGTTGCTAGGCGTAACTCAGGTGTGCAGCTTCGGAGCGGCGGGGAAATCCACCGGTACTTGCGTGGTCGCGTGCAGATAGTTGGTCACGGTCTTGTCGCCGATGATGACAATCGCATCCACAAGATTTGCCTTGTTCCAGCCGGCTGCGAAGAACGCGTCGACAAGCGCCTGGTCGGCGTGGCCACGATTCTGAGCGATATTGCGCGTCAGGCGCGCCAGCGCGTCCAGCTTTGCATCAAAGGTCGCTGCGCCGGCCCGAATCTCCAGGATTTGCTCGTCCGTGAAGCCATGCATCTTGCCGATGGCGGTATGTGCCGCAAGGCAGTATTCGCATTCGTTGACCTGACTGACGACCAGGTTCACGACTTCGCGAGCCGTGCCCGTAACGCTGCTGCTGCCATTTTGGAACGCCAGGTAGTTGCCAAGTGCGTGCTCTGAGTGGGCAAGGGTCGCATACAGGTTGGGCACCATACCGAGCGTGCTCTTGAGTTTGTCGAAGATTGCCTGGTTGGCCGGGGAGACTTCCTCGCGGGTCGGTACGTTGATTGCAGTCATGATTGAGCTCTTTTCAGAGTGGGTTGGGGAAACTGGTTTATTGGGCGAGATAGCCGCCATCGACGGCGATCGATTGGCCGGTGAGGTAGCGCGCCTTGTCGCTACCCAGGAAAACGATGGTTTGCGCGATTTCGTCGGGCTGGGCTGCCCGGCGCGCTGGGATGGTGTCCAAATAGCCGGACTTGGCACCTTCGTTGTTGCCGGTAAAGCGATCTAGCATGTCCGTTGCGACGGGCCCCGGGGCCACTGCATTCACGCGCACGCCGGAGCTTGCACCTTCGAGCGCAGCGCTCTTCGTAAGGCCTTCCACGGCGTGCTTGCTGGCGACGTAGACCGACGCTCCTGCAATGCCAGCCTGGCCGGCAACGGATGACAGGTTGATAATCGAGCCGCCACCTTGAGCCAGCATCACGCGCATTTCATGCTTGATGGAAAGTAGCGTTCCGAGCACATTGGTGGTGAAGGTCTCCTCATAGTTGAGGGCCGATTGGTCTGTCAGGGGTAAGCTTTCACCTTCGGTGCCTGCATTGTTCACAGCGACGTCGATGCGGCCGAAGCGTTCGACGGTGCGTTCTATGAGATATCGAACCTCGACTTCAAAGCGCACGTCAGCACGGATGAACTCAGCCTCGGCGCCGAGCGCGCGCAACTCAGCCGCCAGTTCTTGGCCTGCCTCCTCGCGGCGACCACTCACAACGAGGCGACCGCCATCGCGAGCAAACGCCAGCGCTGTCGCACGGCCGATGCCGGTCAATGCACCAGTGATCAGGATTACGGGCTTGTTCATGTGAGTCTCCATTCAATTTGCGCCGTTTGCGTGCTGCGGCGTTTGCGTGAGACAACTATGGTTGATTCCCAGTCGAAGATTTAGGTGGTGTATGCTCATATAACAAATTCCTAGTGGGAATAAATATGGACAAACTCCAGGCGATGCGTACGTTCGTCCGCGTAGTGGAGGCGGGAAGCTTTTCGGCGGTCGCCCACGAGGCCGACGTCACGCAAGGCGCCATCAGCAAGCAGGTGGCGGCGCTCGAGGCCGATCTTGGCGCTAAGTTGCTTACGCGGACGACGCGATCGCTCGCACTCACCGATGAAGGTGAGCGCTACTTCGAGCATGTACGCCGGCTAGTGGAGGAAATTGCAGAGGCGGAAGGCGCGTTGCGCACTGGGGAGCAGCAACTGACCGGATGGCTGCGAGTGGCCGCGTCGGTGGGCTTTGGTCGGCGCAAGCTTATGCCAATCGTGCAGGCATTCTTGGCCGAACACCGCAACGTAAAAATCGACCTTCGGCTGCACGACGGTTTCATCGACCTTATCGAACTTGGCATCGACGTAGCCGTGCGCATTGGAGAGCTATCTGACAGCAGTCTGGTCGCGAGGCGTGTCGGGACTACCCATCGGATGCTCGTAGCGCATCGCAAGTACCTGCGCAGGCTGCCGGCGGGGCTCAAGCCGCCGCATGCGCCGGAGGATCTCTCGGCTCATAATTGCATCGTTTATACGGAAACCGTGTCTCGCAACGAATGGAGCTTTACTGCCGGCCCGGGTTCGGAGGAATCAGTCGGCACCAGGCGCGTGGTGCGTGTTCAGGGCAATCTGCAGACCAACAGCAGCGAGGTCATGCGAGCATCTTTGCTGGCGGGGATGGGGATCGGATATTCACCAACCTGGCTGTTCGACGAGGAACTCGCAAGTGGAGAATTGCAGCGTCTGTTGCCTGACTGGGAGGCGATAGACTATCGAAGCTCCTCAAGCAGGACACCGACTACCACATCGTCCGAGCATCAATGATGATCATGTTCTTCTTCTTCTTCTTCTTCTTCTTCTTCTTCTTCTTCTTCTTCGGATAGCAGAAATTGTTTCAGTATGAGGCGGATGTCCTGATCCCGTATATCAGCAACCGTCTGCAACAAGGCTGATGGTTCCGCGTCATGGCGCCAGTCGAGAGTCTCGCGCCATGA